>CAJBMR010000001.1 GCA_903954205.1 uncultured bacterium
CGTCATCGGCCATGGTGTGGACCCTCTCGTCGCGGGCCTCGTGAGCCCGGTCCCATCCAAGCATCGCCGCCGCCCGGCGGGAAGGACTGTCCGCCCAGTGGCCGCTTTGATGCTGGGCGGGGTGCCACACTGGGCGCATGGCGATCCGGGTGTTCCTCCTCGATGACCACGAGATCGTGCGCCGGGGCCTGGCGGATCTCATTGGGCTCGAGGATGACCTCGAGGTCGTCGGCGAGGCGGGTAGTGCCGCCGAAGCACTCGCGCGTATTCCAGCGACGCGGCCGGATGTCGCTGTGCTCGACGTACGCCTGCCCGACGGGACGGGCGTCGAAGTGTGTCGCGAGGTGCGTGACACGATGCCGGACACACGCTGCCTCATGCTCACGTCCTACGCCGATGACGAGGCACTCTTCAACGCCATCCTGGCCGGGGCTTCCGGCTACGTCCTCAAAGATATTCGCGGCAACGACCTCGTCGATGCGATCCGCCAGGTGGCCGCAGGGCGCTCCCTGCTGGATCCCGTGGCGACGCAGCGGGTCATGGACCGACTGCGTAGGGGCGAGGAGCACGATGAGCGCCTCGATGCACTCACCGATCAGGAGTGCCGCATCCTCGAGCTCATCGGCGAGGGGCTGACCAACCGCCAGATCGGCGAGCGCATGCATCTCGCCGAGAAGACCGTAAAGAACTACGTCTCTTCGCTCCTCGCCAAGATGGGCATGGAGCGACGCACGCAGGCGGCGGCGTACGTCGCGCGCCGCGATGCCGAGCAGCGCCGCTCGGACTAGCCCGCGATCGGCACCCGCCACCGCAGGCGCGTGCCGCCTTCCTCGGAGACGACCTCCCACGTGCATTCCCCGCCGAGTTCGCCTGCGCGCGCGGCCATGTTGGCCAGTCCTGAGCGACGACCCGAGTCCGTGAGTCCCACTCCATCGTCGGTGACGATGAGGACCAGTGACGCTGCATCGGCTTCCACGATGATGTCGATACGACGGGCCTGGGCGTGCTTGGCGACGTTGGTCAGGGCCTCGCGCAGCACCGCGATCACGTGGTCGTTGATCGACGGCCCGGACAGGCTGTCGACCGGTCCCACAAAACGCACGGCGGGCTCGAAGCCGAGCAGGGCGATGGACTGCGCGGACTCGCGCAGCACGCGCGCCCGCAATGAATCCTCCAGTGCTTCGCCGGGCTCGTGGAGAGCGAAGATCGTCTGACGGATCTCGCGGATCGTCTCGTCGAGGTCATCGACGGCGCGGGTGATGCGATCGCGCACTTCGTCGGGTAGATCCGCGTGACGCGTCGCCCCCTGGAGCTGCATGCCGGTCGCGAAAAGCCGCTGGATCACGAGGTCGTGCAGGTCGCGCGCGATGCGGTCCCGGTCCTCGTAGATCGAGAGGCGCTCGCGCTCCCGTCGCGCCTCCGCGAGGACGATATTGACGGCCGCCTGAGCGGCGAAGGACTCCGCTACCGCGGACATCTCCTCGTCGAGGGCATCGGCCGGATCAATCCACACCAGATGCAAGATGCCGAGGGTGCGATCCGGAGTGCGCAGGGGAAGCACTCCGATGGTGCCCTCCCACTCCGGCAGCTCGCCCTCGTGCACGAGGGAACCCAGGATGCCGGCGCTCGATGCCCCCGGCGCGAGATCGACGATCTCGACGACCAAGTCGTCGTCGGCATCGCGCACAGCGATCGCCGCCACCTGAGCGGAGGTGAGCGAGCGGGCTGTCGAGGCGATGAGCGCCAGCAACTCCTCGGTCGTGGCACCGGTGAGCACGGCGTTGTCGATGCGGGTGATGCCGTCGAGCCAGAGGCCGCGCAGTCGCGTGAACTCGAAGAGTCGAGCGTTCTCGATGGCGACAGCGGCAGCGGCGGCGAGTGCGGAGACCGTGTGCTCGTCGGCCGCGGTGAAGTGGTCGCCGTCGCGCTTCTCGGTGAGATAGAGATTGCCGAAGACACGGCCGCGCACGCGCACGGGCACACCGAGGAAGGAGCCCATCGGTGGGTGTCCCGCCGGGAATCCCGCGGCAGCGGGGTGCCCTGAGATGTCGTCGATACGGATGGGCACGGGATGGTCGATGAGCAGGCCAAGCACACCCCGACCGGTCGGGAGCATGCCGATTTCGGCGACCGTCGCCTCGTCGAGTCCGACGTGGATGAAGCTGCGCACGCGCCCGTCGGTGCCCAGCACCCCCAGGGCTCCGTACGTCGCATCCGAGAGATTCACCGCTGCCTGGACGATGCGCCGGAGCGTGGAGGTGAGTTCGAGTCCCGC
>CAJBMR010000002.1 GCA_903954205.1 uncultured bacterium
AGCACGCAGGTCCGCGGGATCGAGGGCGAGGAGCGGACCGGTGATGAGATCGATGGCGCTGGGAACACCCACGTCATCGGGGGCGATCGCTGCCGATGAGGCCGAGAGCAGGGTGGCCACCGCGGCCTCATCCGGCAGCGCGAGATCGGCGCCGGCCATGGTCACGGGAATCCCGGCCGCGGTCAGCGCCCTGCGCAGACCCTCGAGGTGGGCCGTCGATCTCGAGATGACGGCGAAGTCGCTCCACGGCACAGGATCGGCACGGCCCTTACCGAGATGGAGTCGGCGCAGGTCATCTGCGACCCATGCGACCAGGTCACCCCAGGTGTCGTGGACCACGACATCGACCGTGCCCGACGGGTCGGCTTCGGCATCGGGATCGGGAAAGCGGTAGGCCTGCAGCAGGACCGCGCTGAGCCCCGGCAACGCTGGCTGTCGCCGGGCAGCGTCGTACGCCGACCGGATGGCTCCGGTGCCCGCATGGACGCGATCGAGCACGATGATTTCGGCGCCCGTCTCCTCGGCGAGGTGCAGTGCCCCCAGGCGATCACCGCCGCGGAAGCCGAATGCCGCGATGTCGGGATCGGCCGCGACGAGTGTGGCGGTGGCCGGTCCGGTGAGAGCGCGCAGCAACTGCCGCTGCAGCGGCCCGGCTTCCTGGAAGTCGTCGACGTAGATGTGGCTGAGCTCCCCCGGCCAGGTCTCCGCGGCGTCGATGGCGAGCTCGAGCAGACCGCTGTAGTCGATGACGCCTTCGAGTGCCATGACATCGGCGTCGATCTCCGCGAGACGACCCAGGGTCTGCCATGCGGGCACGCCCGCCCCTTGAGCCACGGCATCGAGATCGTCCGGCCCCAGCCCGAGTTCGCGTGCGCGCGCGAGCATGGCGCGCACGTCATTGGCGAAGCCGAGTGTCGCGGAGGCTGCGAGCAGATCGGTCGGCCAGGGCACCTCCCCATCAGCGATCGCGCCGCGCAGCAGATCACGGATGCGCGCATCCTCCTCGGCGCCGGAGAGCAGGCGGGGCATCGCGGTCTCGGACCCAGGACCGGTTGTCCGACGCACCAGCGCGTAGGCAAGGCCGTGGAATGTCGTCACCGTCGGGAGTGCGCCCGTGGGCATGCGCCGCGCAAGAGCAGCGCGCAGGCGGCGTACCGCATCACGATCGCGTGCGAGGACGAGCATGCGGGACGGCGACACCTCCGGCGCCCGGGCGAGCCCGGCGACCACGGCCTCAATGAGCGCCGTCGTGGCGCCGGTCCCCGGCCCACCGAGCACCACGCAGGTGCCCGGTCCGCGCCAGGCAACGACCTGCTCCTGAGCGGGGTCGAGGGCCGGCACGCGAAACGGCTCCTGCGCGGTGAGGTGCAGGAGGGGGGCGGGCATGGGGACATCCCATCAGGGGGGTCTGACCTAGGGGGTCTGCCGGGCTAGCGGGAGCGGGTCGCCCGGCCCGGGGACCTCCCGGATGGGACGATCGAGGCATGACCGACGTGGGTGCGCGCCCCGGGGACTCCCCGGCGACGAGATCCGCGGACGACCCCGCGTCCGACGATTCCGCGCCGCGACAGACCGTCGCGATCCCGCGGCCCGTGGTGCCTCCCCCCGCCCAGTCCACCGTCGTCATCGAGGACGGCGTGATCCCCCGGCGCCTACGCCGACCGCTGGATCTCGCACGATTCCTCGTCGCGCTCGCAGCGACGGCAGCCACCGTCCTCATCGCCTATTTCGCCACCAGTACAACGGAGGGCAACTAGGAGGACATCACCGGCGGCGCAGCACTGCTGCCTTCCATCGTCATCCTGGCCCTCAACATCATCGGTGGCATCGGCCTGCTCGGACTGCCGATCGCCGCCGCCGTCAAC
>CAJBMR010000003.1 GCA_903954205.1 uncultured bacterium
ATCGACTTCGATGGCCGACGAGTGCTGCGGGATGTCCTCACGGTGGACGCACCGGTCGTGGTCGACGCCGATGCCCTGCGCATGCTCGGTGAAGGCGAATCTCGCGCCGAGCTCGCGGCAAGGCGCTGCCCCACGGTGCTCACGCCCCATGAGGGTGAGTTCGCGGCCCTCGGCTACTCCGTGGGGGAGGGCGCAGCGGAGGATCGTCTCGGCCGGGCCCGGCAGGCGGCGCGAGAGCTCGGTGTCGTCGTCGTGGTCAAGGGGCCGGGCACCGTGATCGCGTCACCCAGCGGGGTGGCGTACGTCGACACGTGGGGGACGCCGGACCTGGGGACCGCGGGGAGCGGCGATGTGCTCAGCGGCTTCATGGGTGCGCTGCTGGCCGGGGCGGCCGCCCGCGGCGAGATGGATGACGACGCGGCGGCCAGCGTCGCAGCGGCGGCAGTCGCCCTGCACGGACTCGCGGGAAGGCTGGCAGCGCGCGGTGGGCGACCGGTGACCGCCCCGGACATCATCAACGCACTCCCCGATGCCATCGCCCTGGTGCGTCGTGGTGGAGAGGCCTGACATGAGCGTGCGCGCTGAGGCTGTGATCGACCTGGGGGCGTTGCGCTCCAATCTCGACTACCTTTCCGGACCCGCGTGCGGGGGATCCGAAGTCGCGCGCATGATCGTGGTCAAGGCCGATGCCTACGGACACGGCGCCGCGGAGGTCGCCCGCACCGCCCGCGCGGCCGGGATCGCCTGGCTCGGTGTGGCCCTGCCGTCAGAGGCCCTGCACCTGCGCGCGGCGGGGGATTCAGGTCGGGTGCTGGCCTGGCTCTACACACCGGGGGATCCGGCATTGACCGCGTGCGTCGCCGCCGACATCGATCTTGGCGTGGGCAGCCTGGGCATGTTGCGCGACGTCAGCGCTGCGGCTGCGGTATCCGGTCGGCGAGCCCGCGTGCACCTCAAGGTGGATACGGGGCTGGGTCGTGGTGGCTGCACGCCTGACGTGTGGCCGGAACTCCTTGCTGCTGCTGTGGCGTCATCCGTCATCGAGATCGTTGGCATCTGGTCTCTCCTGGCCAGCGCAGACATCCCCGATGCACCAGAGACAGATGAGCAGGTGGCCGCGTTCGAGCGCGCCCTCGCCGTAGCGGAGGGTATGGGCGTGCGGCCAGAGGTGCGCCACCTGGCATCGAGCGGGGCTGCGATCAGTCGACCCGACACCCGCTACGACCTTGTCCGACTTGGCATCGCGACCTACGGCATCGCTCCCGGCCCTGCGATCGCGATGGGCCCACTGCAGCCGGTGATGACCCTGCGCGCGGCGGTAGCCGCCACGAAGCGCGTCCCCGCCGGTCACGGTGCCTCCTACAACCTCACCTGGCGCGCACCCCGGGAGACCACCCTCGCGCTGGTCCCCCTCGGCTATGGCGATGGCCTGCCGCGCACCGCTCAGGCGGCGCGGATTCACGTGGCCGGCGAGCAGCGACCGATCGTGGGTCGCATCGCGATGGATCAGGTCGTCGTCGACGTAGGGGATGCTCCCGTGGTGGCGGGTGATGAGGTCATCATGTGGGGTCCGGGTCACCTGGGCGAACCCACGGCGGTGGACTGGGCGATGTGGGATGACACCATCGGCTACGAGATCGTCACGCGCGTGGGTGCGCGCGTGCCGCGTCGCTACGTCGAGGGGTGAGCATGGCCGATCTGGGCAGGGGCGCCAAGGGCCTCGCTGCGCTCGGCATCCTCGCGGCCGGTGTGGCCGTGGGTGCACTGGCTGAACGCGTGGCCACTCGGCGCCTGCAGACCCGCGAGTTCGTGGGGATCGAGTCGGCGACGGGCGTCACTCACGAGGTGGTCACCGACGATGGTGTCTCCCTAAATGTGGTGGAGGACAGCGAGGGTCTCTCGGCTGACGCCCCCACGGTGATCTTCTCGCATGGATACGGGCTGTCCCTGGACTCCTGGCCTGGCCAGCGGGAGGCTCTGCGCGGTGTCGCCCGCGTGGTGCTCTGGGACCAGCGAGGGCACGGCCGCTCCGAGCGCGGCGTACCCGGCACCACGATCGAACGGCTGGGGACAGATCTCGGATGCGTGCTCGATGCGGTTGCGCCCGAAGGACCGGTTGTCCTGGTGGGCCACTCGATGGGTGGCATGACGATCATGGCTCTGGCCGATCAGCGCCCAGACCTGTTCGGCGATCGAGTGCGCGGCGTGGCACTGCTCGCTACCTCTGCCGGTGGCATCGCGGACGTCGATCTGGGACTGCCGCGCCCGGTTGCGCGGCTTGCTCATCGGGTTGCGCCCTCCATCGGCGCAGCCCTGGAGTCGCAAGGCCCGGTGTCCGGGCTCATCGAGCGTGCCCGGCGGTCTTCCAGCGACCTCGGCCTGCTCATCACTCGTGCCTATGCCTTCGGATCCACGGTGCCGCCGGATGGCACGCGGATCGTTGCGGATCTCATCAACGGGACCCCCTTCGAGGTGCTGGCCGATCTCCTTCCCGCGCTGCAGGGGCATGACAAGGTCCACGCCCTTCACGTGTTGGATCGCTGCGACCTGCTCGTCATGGTCGGTGACTCGGACCTGCTGACTCCCGTGGGCCACAGCTACGAGATCGTGCG
>CAJBMR010000004.1 GCA_903954205.1 uncultured bacterium
CCTCGGCTGTGCCGGGTCCGAGCTCGGAGATGACGCCGACGTTCTCATGGCCCTGGATGATGGGAAACGGCGTATCGCACTCGGCCGGAGTGCCGACGTACTGCTTCGTCTCGCCCATGTAGGTATGTTTGTCAGTCCCGCAAATGCCGGCCATCTCCATCTGCATGAGGGCCGAACCTTCGATCAGCGTGGGCCACGGGAAGGACTGCACCTCGTATCGACCCGGTGCGGTGAGGACAGCAGCCTTGATTTCGGTCATGCGCTCACGCTAGGCGACTCTCCCCGAGATGTCCGGAAATCAGCGAGCCCCCTGACCCGTGCCATGCGCCGCGACCTGGATCAGAGCGACGTTGATCAGCGCTTGAACGTCACGAGATGGGCTGCAGGTAGGCGAGCGCCCAGGTGCCATCCGACAATCTCGCCCAGCCAGCATCCGGGAGTGCACCTGTCGGTAGCACCGACGGGCCGTCCTCGACGAATCCGGTGGCACTGCCGACGAAGGGGAGCCCTGCAGAGGGGCCGCGTGAAGCAAGCAGCCGGGTGCGGCCATCCGCGAGGCACGCCGCACTCCACGGGAAGGCGGTGCCGAGCCCAGGCGGCATGGACTGCTCGGTGAAGGAGAGGCCATCGGACGACGTCGCGAAGACGTCGGCGCTGGACGCACTCACCCACATCAGCCACTCGCCGCCGCAGTGGGCGACGGTGGGGTCGTAGACCATCGTCCCGCGGTCAAGGCGTGCACCGGGATCGACAACGAAGCGCACCCCTAGCGCCGAGCCTGGGGCCGACGTTGCGGAGTAGATCTGCGACCTACCCGGCGTCCCCACCGGCTGCATCCAGAAGAGCCGAATGCTGCCATCGGCCATGAGCACCGCGCTCGGGTCGACGCCGTTGGCGCCGCCCGGGTCGGTGCGGAAGCCCTCCACCGCGACGCGGTAGTAGGTCCACGCACCCGCGGTGTCGCGGATCCCGACCGCCATCACGTTGCGCTGCGCCCAACTCACGAAGTAAGCGAGCAGACGGCCATCGGGAAGTGCCAGCAGGGAGGGCACTCCTGCCTGGTCGATGACGGACGAAGACGTGGGGAACGACGCGCCGTTCGGCGACGCGCTCACCGCCATACCGGTGGACCACGGTCCTTGGCCACCCGCGCCCTCAGGCGGTGGCCGCTCGGCTCCGCGCGTGGCAGGGAAGGACAGCGAGGCGATCTCCGCGTTGTTACTCGGCGTAGGACTGGGACTCGGCGTGGGCGTCGGCGAAGGAGTGGGAGCCGGGCGGGCCTTGCGGACCCACACCAATCCCGCACCCTTCTTCTTGGTGCACGTGAAGACCCACTGGGCGGTGACGACCTTCTTGCCCACGGTCGGGCATGACGCACCTGGCTTGGGAGCAGCACCGGCAGGCGACACGAAGCCGACGGTCCCTGCGATGAGGACGGCGCTCAGCAGGCCGAGGAGGCCGATGAGAGCGGTTCGACGCATGCCCGGAGTATAGGAATGCACGCGCCTCCAGGGATCCGGACACCTGATCGCCTCATCCAGGTGTGGGCCCAGCCGCTCTGCGCGCGCCTGCAACTGCAGGTAGCAAACGCATAGGGGAGGCGGGAGACGGTCCCCAGCCAATTGACATTGGGAAGTCGGCGCGTCACGCCGTCAAGACACTCAGTCAGGTCCCGCCCCGGACGACGCACGGCGACCTCGCGACCAGAGTCGTTGCACGCGAAGGGCCCCCGGAGAATTCCGGGGGCCCTTCGACACGTGGCAGGTAGAGGATTCGAACCTCTGTAGCTTTCGCGACGGATTTACAGTCCGCTCCCATTGGCCGCTCGGGCAACCTGCCGGGGCGACCATCCTAGAGGGGCCTCGTCGAGGCTCAGCGGCGGGCGGCGGCGATGGCGGCGAGGAGCCCGCTCGCGACGGGGATCTCGGACGTGAAGGCAGTGGACGAGACCGGAACGCCGATGAACGCCGCCCCCGCATCGACGGCGGCCGCGTGATCCCAGGTGGAGTCGCCGATCATCACGCAGTCGGCCACGGCGACGTCCATCCGCTCCGCCGCCACGACGAGTCCCGCGCCGGAAGGCTTGGCCGGGACGTGCGGATCGCGCCCGATGATGACGTCGACGCTGACGCCGTGATGCGCGAGCACCTCGCGTGCGACGTCGTCGGGCAGCAGGGTCACGACCGCCCGAGGCACACCCGCGAGTGCATCGTCGAGTGATTCCAGGCCCGGCATGGCGACAGATTGCGGGATGGCCGTGCGCTCATGGGCAGCGACCGCACGAGACGCCGGACCCCA
>CAJBMR010000005.1 GCA_903954205.1 uncultured bacterium
CATCACACCGAGCGATTCCCTCGACCTCGCCAAGGGTGCAGATTTTGTCATCGAGGCGGTCTTCGAGAACCAGGCGCTCAAGAACGAGACCTTCGGCCGCATCGAGCCGATCCTCGCCGCTGACGCCCTCCTGGCCTCCAACACCTCGACGCTGCCGATCACCGGGCTGGCCGAGGCTGTCAAGCGGCCCGAGGACTTCATTGGCATGCACTTCTTCTCACCGGTCGACAAGATGCCGCTCCTGGAGATCGTCGTCGGCGAGAAGACCTCCGACGCGACGATCGCCAAGGCACTCGATGTCGCTGCAGCGATCAAGAAGACGCCGATCGTCGTCAACGACAGCCGCGGCTTCTTCACCAGCCGCGTGATCGGCACCTTCATGGGCGAGGCGGTCGCGATGCTCGCCGAGGGCGTCCCCGCGCCGTCCATCGAGCAGGCTGCACTGCAGTCCGGCTACCCCACCGGGCCGCTGGCGCTCTTCGACGAGGTGAGTCTCACGCTGGGGCGCCGCATCCGCGAGGAGGGGCGCGTCGCTATGGAGGCCGCGGGGCAGTCCTTCCCCGATCACCCGTCCTACCCCGCGATCGACCGCATGGTCGTGGAGTTCGAGCGCGGCGGGCGCGCTGCAGGTGCGGGCTTCTACGAGTACGCCGACGGCAAGCGCCTCGGCCTGTGGGATGGCCTGGTGGACAACTTCGGCGGCACTAACCTCGACATGCCCTTTGAGGACATGAAGGAGCGCATGCTCTTCGCCGAGGCCATCGAGTCGGTCAAGTGCTACGACGAGGGCGTGCTGCGCTCGGTGCCGGAGGCCAACATCGGATCGATCTTCGGCATTGGCTTCCCACCGTGGACCGGTGGCGTGCTGCAGTACATCAACGGCTACCCGGGCGGTCCCGCCGGATTCGTCGCGCGCGCTCGCGAGCTCGCGGCGGCGTACGGCGACCGCTTCACCCCGCCGGCCTCGCTCGTCGCCCTGGCCGATTCGGGTGGGCGCTACTCCTGAGCCGGTGCGCGTGGTCGAGCCTGCGGGCCCGACCACGCCACCTGCGCGCCTCCCCGCTGACGAGCGGCGCCGCCAACTCGTGGAAATCGGGTGGCGGCTGCTGCAGTCGCGGCCCATCCATGAGATGGCGCTGGACGAGGTGGCGGCTGAAGCCGGCATCTCCCGGACCCTCGTCTTCCACTACTTCCCCACCAAGGGCGACTTCTACGCCGCCGTCGTGCAGTCGGCTGGTGAGCACCTCCTCCGACCCGTCCTCACGCCAGAGGGTGCCTCCGCCGAGGAGCGGGTGCGCACCCTGGTTGAAGGATTCGTGCGGCTTGTCGAACGCAATCGCTCGTCCTACACCGCACTCGTGCGTGCCGCGGGGGGCGGCGATCAGCGCGTCGTGGATCTCATCGGCGAAATCCGCGACTCCCTTGTGCCCAAGTGGCTGGCAGCGGCAGAGTGGACGGACGACGACGCACTTGCTCGTCTGGTTGTGCGCGGATGGCTCGTAGGAATGGAGGAAACCGTGCTCGCGTGGGATCCTCGGAGCGTCCGGCGCGAGCAACTCGTCCAGCACCTGACGCGATCGCTCTTCGCTGAGCTCGCACTCACCAGGAGGTGAACCCGAGTGACTGATCCTGTCGTCGTCATCGTGCGGCATGCAGAGAAGCCCGAGCCCGAGGGTCCGCACGGTGTCGATCACCACGGTCGCCCGTCCGCGCATGGCCTCACGCCACGCGGGTGGTCACGCGCAGGCGCCCTGGCTGTGCGCATGGCCTACGCGGGACTGCAGGGAGATGACCTCATCAAGCCCGAGCGCGTCTACGCGACGGCGACCGATCCCCATCACTCGAGCGACCGCCCGCGGCTCACTGCTCACGGCATCGCCAAGCGCCTCGACCTCGACATGCTCGACCACTTCGGTCGCGGTGACGAGGCGACGCTGGTGGCTGAAGTGGTCTCGGCGGACCAGCCGACTCTGGTCGTCTGGGATCACGGGCATATCCCCACGCTGACGCGCGCCTTCCCTCTCGCCCCCGGCACCGAAGTCCCCGACGCCTGGCCCGAGGACCGCTTCGATCTCTACTGGGTGCTCACTCCGGGGGAGTCCGGCTACTCGCTCACCATCGCTCCGCAGGAGTTGCTCGCGGGCGACGCGCCCAGCGCTTAGCGCGTATTCGTGACTCGCGGCACTACTGTCCTGGCATGACGGAGGCCGAGCTCCGCGACATTTCTGGTGTCGGTGCATCCGCGCGCCTCATCCGCAGCGTTCTCGCGGTCGGGGCGTCGTTCTTCCTCGCCGCGGGAGTCCTGCTCCTCTTCGTGCCCGATTCCTTCGCAGGGTGGATTGGGCTCGAAGGGTCCGATGCTGTGGCCTGGACCCTGCGGATGCTCGGGGTCGCATTGCTCGCGCTCGGTGGGCTTATGTGGCTCGTCCGACGGGCTAAGGATCACCCGGTGCTGGGTGTGGGTGCGGTGATGATGGTGGCCTCTGCGCTCCTCACCGCTCTGACTGTCACGCTGCCGGGTGAGTGGACTCCCTTGCGCTGGGCCCTTCTGGGTGCCGGGGCCGTCTTCGCCCTCGCCTACCTCGGTCTGCTCATGGCGAGCCGGCGCTCCTAATCGGCCGATTGGCGAGCAACGCGTCAGCCAGGTGACTAACCTCACGGCATGCGCAAGTGGTCTCACCTCGTGGTTGCATCCGTCGCGACGGTAGGGCTCGCGCTTGCCGCAATGCCCGCTGCTCAGTCCGTCCTCCTCCTTCCTGCCGATCCGGCTCGCTACTGCGCGTGGTCCGTGGTCTACCCCGGTGCCGCCAACTTCGCGTGGCCGGACACCCACGCGGCGTACATCAATCAGGCGGTCGTCCTGGGTGCGGGCGAGAAGGCAGTGATCACGGGGCGGGACCCCAAGGCCAGGTATTGGTCGATCACGACGTACAACCTCGAGGACCGAGAGGTGATCGACGTCGTGAACGACGTCAATGTCAAGCGCAAGGGCACCGGGACCGGCAGCACCTGGACCGTCACGGTGAGCCCGAAGGGCAATGTCAAGGACCCGAATTGGCTCAAGTCAGCCGATCCCTACACCTACGGCACGCCTCTGGAATTCCAGAAGGTGACCGTGATCATGTACCGGGTGTACCTCTCAGAGACCTCGACGTACTCGGGCGGCGCCCTGCCGACGATCACGGTTTTCCACGATGACGGCATCAAGAAGGCGCCCGAGCGGCTGAAGGCCTGCACGCCAAGCCAGATCGGTCCCCCGGAACAGTCGCTCGGCCTCGAAGAGGCTGTCGGCACCCCCTCGGACTACTTCGTGCGGGGCGCGGGCGGTCGCTTCTACCCCAGCTACGACACGGCGTATCTAGCGGCCGAGGTTCCCTACGACGCAGATTCGATCCTGGTGGTCTCCGGCCGCGCCCCCGTCGCCGGCAAGGGCAAGAAGTCCGATGTCCGCTATTGGTCGCTGTGTCAGAACGTCAACAAGGCGCCACTGCCCGTCGTTGATTGCGTGAGCGACAAGGACGTGAAACTTGCTCAGGGCAGGTACACCATCGCCGTCGTCGGTCCCGGACAGGTGCCGGATCGTTCCCTGTATCCGAACGTCACGTTCGTGGAATGGAGTGAGTCCGCCGACGCCCTGCCCCCCGCATTCCTGATCATGCGCCACATCCTGTCCAGCGCGAAGTTCCAGGGTGCCATTGACAGGGTTGAGGTGGGACAGCCCGCATCGACGACGATGGGTGAGTACGCGCCCAAAATCGAGCACCTCACGCTCGATGAACTCAGTGCCCGCTGACTAGCGCGCTTGAGAAAGGATCTCGAGGAGCGAGGGGAGCGCCTCGGCG
>CAJBMR010000006.1 GCA_903954205.1 uncultured bacterium
CGCGATCGTCTCGGCGGCGGACGCGGAGACGTGTCGGTGCGCAATGACGCGGATCTTGGCGTGCTCGCTGAGCAAGTGCGCGGCAGTGCGCGGGACAGTAGCACCGTGGTCTATCTCGCCGGCGACATCGGTGTGGGTGGCGGAGTCTTGGTCGACGGACGCCCCCTGGTGGGCGCGGGTGGATACGGCGGGGAGGTCGGCCACATGCGCATCAACCCGCAGGGCCACACGTGCCGCTGCGGTGCACGCGGATGCTGGGAAACCGAGATCGGCTTCGCCGCGCTCGCTCGCGCAGCCGGTGTGTCCCCCTCCGAGGGCCTGGGCGCGATCATCGACGGTGCCCACCGTGGTGATCCCGAGGTGCTCGCAGCGTTTGCCAGCGTCGCCGACTGGCTGGGCATGGGCCTGGTCAACCTCGTCAACACCCTGAACCCGCAGTCGATCGTGCTGGGTGGTCACCTGGGTGTCGTGTACGCCGTATCCGGGGATCGGGTGCTCGCTCAATTGGCGACCGCGCTGCCAGCGGCACGCGACCTCGTGCGCATCACCTCGTCTGAGCTCGGTGGGGATGCGCCGCTGATCGGTGCGTCCGAGCTTGCCTTCAGCGCCCTACTCGAGGACCCCGTGGGCATGCTCCGCGATAGCGCGGCGAGTTAGCCCCGCGTCACGTGACGTGGCCGGCGGGGGGATCGAGCACAACGGCGATGCCGCTACGCCCTGACTCGTGTGCAGCCTCGATAACTCGCAGGTTCTCGACGACGTCGCGCGGGTCGACAGGCGGTGCGCCCTCCCCGCGCAGTGAGGCAGCGACCCCCCGGTAGTAGGCGGGCCAGTCACCGCGCTCACGCACGAGTGGCCGGGGTGGCTCGGTGCCCGTGACGATGAGCGCGTCGTCGGCTTCCACGCCCCAGTCGGAGTCACCTGGCACGCGCCCGGAGCGCAGGGCATCCTCTTGGGTGTCGAGGGTGTCGATCCACAGTCCGCCGCCGGTGCCCAGGAGACGCAGCCGAGGTCCG
This sequence comes from uncultured bacterium, assembly GCA_903954205.1. Lineage (GTDB taxonomy): Bacteria > Actinomycetota > Actinomycetes > S36-B12 > S36-B12 > Mxb001. The sequence continues at coordinate 1,017 of CAJBMR010000006.1, forward strand.
GTGAAGGCGGACGCGGAGCTCACGCTGAGGATGCTCACTGCTCCGGAGACGTGCTCGAGGAGGATCTGCGTGTCGTCGTCGGCCGTGGCGCCCGCTCGCACGCGACGTACGCTCGCGAAGACTCGATCCACCGGCCCGAGCAGGTGCAGTGCCTGGTCGACGAGATGGGCGCCGAGGTCATAGAGCAGCCCGGGAAGGTCTTCGGCCGGCCCGTCCTCGCGCCAGCCGCCCTTCGGCGTAGGCCGCCACCGCTCGAAGCGTGACTCGAGCCGGTGCGGGGTGCCGACGAGTCCGTCTCGGATAGCGCGCCGCGCGGTGAGGATCTCGGAGTCCCAGCGCCGATTCTGGAAGACATGGAGTTGGCGGCCCCGAGCCTGCGCGAGATCGAGCAGCGCCTGCGCCTCGGCTGCGGAGCCAGCGAGCGGCTTGTCGACGACGACGTGCATGCCGGCGTTGAGGGCAGCGGTCGCCTGGGGCACGTGGGCCGAGTTGGCCGTGGCTATGACGGCAAGATCCGCGCCGCTCGCCCAGGCCTCCTCGGCTGTCAGGAGGACCTCGACCCCGGGTAGATCGGCCCGCGCCTGCGCTTGGCGCTCGGGGTCTGATGTCACGACCGCGATGAGATCAAGATCGGGCTCGGCGTTGATGAGCGGCGCATGGAAAACGCGACCGGCAAGTCCGTAACCGAGGAGGACGACGCGA
>CAJBMR010000007.1 GCA_903954205.1 uncultured bacterium
CCCCCGATGATGTCGTCGTCGTGGACCACGACATCGGTGAAGAGCAGCGTGGGATGCCCGTGCGGGTAGTTGTGGGTGAAGGGCACATCGGCAATCGACTCGATGCCGGGTGCGTCTGCGGGGATGGCAAAGAGCGTGGGCAGTTGCTTGCCGTCCACCTCGGCGTAGGCCATGACGACGATGACCGCAGCGATGGAGCCGAAGGTAACAAACCACTTCTCGCCGTTGATGACCCAGCGGCCATCGCCTGTCGGCACCGCTGTCGTGGTCATGCCCGAGGGGTCACTGCCCGCATCCGCCTCCGTCACGGCGTAGGCATCGTGCAGCTCCCCGCGCAGCGCGGGGATGAGCCAGCGCTCCTGCTGCGCGGGACTCGCGTGCTTCCAGACGTTGTAGGCGTTGGGGATGTACCACGAGACGCCATTGGTCGACCGACCGAACTGCTCCTCGACGAGGAACCACTCGGTGACGCTCCAGCCGTGTCCGCCGTGCTTAGGCGCATGCGGACCACCGTGTACGCCGTACTCCATCGACTTCTCGCGGATGAACTGCTGGGCTTCGGGGGGTAGCGGACCGCCAGCCAGCTCGGCCGTCACCTCAAGCGGGATGAGCACCTCATCGACGAAGGCCTCCGCTCGAGCCTGCAGGTCAGCGAGGTTGTCGGCGCGTCCGGGGGTCTCGGTGCTCATGTCTCTCCAGGGGGCTGTCAGGATGGTGACGCGCATCAGGCTATCTGAATGAGCGTTCAGTACATGCGCTTCGGGAGGTTCGTTGGCCAAGGGGACGCTGCCGTCGTCGGATTCACTGTCCGCGAAGGCACCCGAGGAGCGCCGCGAGCGCATCCTCCGGGCCACGGTCGATGTCGTGCGCACGCGCGGCTTCGCCGGGGCCCGTGTCTCTGATATCGCTGAGGCCGCGGGCACTTCCCAGGGCTTGGTCCTCTACCACTTCCACTCCCTTGCGGGCGCGCTCGATGCCGCGCTCACCCTCCTCGAGGATGAGTTCTACGACGACCTCGCGCGCGACCTGCAGGAGCAGGTCGGCCCCGTCGAGCGACTGCGGCACATGGCCGACCTCGGTGCAGGCCTCGGACCCGCCGTGGGCGACTGGCGCCTCTGGCTCGAGCTCTGGGTGCGCGCTCTCCACGATCCCGATGCGCGTGAGACCCGCGAGTCCCTCGACCGGCGCTGGCGCACGGCCCTGCGCGAGGTCATCGAGGAGGGTGTGGCGGCGGGTGAGTTCGCTCCCTCCGATGCCGATGCCGCGGCCATCCGCCTGGCATCGCTCATGGACGGCCTGGCGATCCAGCTCGCCCTCGAGGACCCTGACATGACCCCCGAACGCCTCGCGGACCTGTGGTGGGACGCCGCGGCGCTCGAGCTCCGCATGTCCCCCTAGGGGACACACCCGCTCCACGACACCAGCCCTTCACCCTTGCTGAATGACCGTTCAGGGTGCTACCCTCACCAGAATCCTGAACGACCGCTCAGGATCAAGGGATGTGAGATCCATGGACGCTTCCGAGCGTCACACGACCGGCGGACGCTCTGTCCGCGAGCAGGCTCGCGATCACCTCCTGCTCAACTTCACGGACATGGGCGAGTACGCCGAGGCCGGGTCCAAGGTGATCGTCCGAGGCGAGGGCTGCGAGGTCATCAGCGACCAGGGGCGCCGCTTCATCGACGGCCTCTCCGGGCTCTTCTGCACCAACCTCGGCCACTCCTACGGCGCCGAGGTCGGAGCAGCCGCAGCGCGACAACTCGAGACGCTCCCCTTCACCCCCGCGTGGTACCTCGCACATCCAGCGGCGGCTCAGCTCGCCGAGACCCTGGTCACCCTGGCCGCACCCCTCGGCATGCAGCGCGCGTACTTCACCAACAGCGGCGGCGAGGCGGTCGAGTCGGCGTGGAAGCTCGTGCGCCAGTGGCACGCGGCCAACGGCGAGCCGCAGCGCACCAAGGCAATCGCACGCAAGCTCGCCTACCACGGCACCTCGATGGGTGCGCTGAGCTTCACCGGCCTCCCCGACTGCCGGGCTCCCTTCGAGCCGATGGCCGTCCCCGTCACCTTCCTGTCCAACACCAATGCCTACCGCCATCCGGCGGGTGCGGACCCCGAGGCCTTCACCCGGGCGCTCCTCGAGGAGGCTGAGGAGGCGATCCTCTTCGCCGGCCCCGAGCAGGTCGCCATGCTGATCGCCGAGCCGGTGCAGAATTCCGGCGGCGCATTCGTCCCGCCACCCGGCTACTGGGCCGGCCTACGGGCACTCTGCGATCGCTACGGCATCGTCCTCGTCGCGGACGAGACCATCACCGCCTTCGGCCGCGTCGGAGAGTGGTTCGCCTCGAGCCTCTTCGACGGCCGCCCCGACATCATCACCTTCGCCAAGGGTGTCACCGCAGGCCACGCCCCGCTCGGCGGATTCCTTATGACCGAGGCAATGGCGGCCCCCTTCGTCACCGGCGGCGAGACCTACATGCACGGCCTCACCTACTCCGCGCATCCGCTTACCACCGCGATCGCGAGCAGCGTCATCGGCATCTACCAGCGCGAGCGCGTCCTAGAGAACGTCCGCGAGCTCGCACCGCACTTCGAAGCCCGCCTGCAGGAGCTGCGCCGCATCCCCCTCGTCGGCGACGTCCGCGGCATGGGCTTCTTCTGGGCACTTGAGTTGGTCAAGGATCGCGAGACGAAGGAGTTACTGTCCTCCGAGGAGGCTGACTGGCTGCTACGCAAGGAGTTGTCACGGCACATGGACGACCTCGGACTGCTGTGCCGCCTCGACGACCGCGGCGAGCCCGTCATCCAACTCTCGCCCCCGCTCGTGAGCGATGCCGCCATGCTCGATCGCATTGTCGACATCGTCGGCACCGCAGCTGAGCGCGCCTGGAATGCGTGGAACGGTTCGATCGTCCCCGCAGCGGATCCGAGGCAGCTGCCGCTCCGCTCCCGGGGCAAGCTCGGCGCGGCGTAGACCCGAAGATCGCGGCCCGCGTCCTTGTGGGCGTGACAGGATCTCCCCGTGCCTGAGGCCGAGAAGACAGTCCCTTCAACGCCAGGCCGCCGCATGAAGGCGGTAGCCACAGCGATCGTCGTCGCCATCGGTGTGGCTTACGTCGCCTTCGCTGCCCTGTACCTCGCGACAAGGGTCACACCCGCACCAGACGCCGTACTCGAAGCGGCCGTGCCGTCAGGTGATGTGAGCGTCGTGTTCGTCCCGCAGCGTGTAGATCCCGAAAGGGAAAACATCCAGGGAGTACTGCGCATTTCCGTCGATCGGACGGTCAATGCATCGGATGTGACGGTCCGGATCTTCCCCTTCCTCGACGCATCCCAGATCGTGGTGCCCGCCGCGGAATCCGCCTACGAGCAGGATGCCACCTTGAGTGTGGAGGGCGAGGTGCGCGGATATCCCTTCGACAGGTACACGGGCACGGTAGAAATCTCTGCAGCAGACACATTGTCAGGTAGAGCACTGCCGGTCGTCGGTGGCGTCCTACCGATCGATGGCCTCACAGGGTGGAACACTTCCGTCTCCGAGGACGTCCGAGTAGCGCCCAACCTGGTCACGGACTCGGTGGTGGTCGAGCGCTCCCTCACCACCCGGGTTACCGTGGCGATCCTCGCGACGCTCGTCCTCGCGTTGGGTGCGGTGGCCATCGCCCTGGCCTGGTCCGTCGCCGTGGGACGCAAGGCGTCGAATTTCGGCGAGGCCACCTGGCTCGCAGCCACGATCTTCTCTGTGATCTCGGTACGCAACTTCATGCCAGGCGCTCCGCCTATCGGCGCTTACCTCGACGGACTCTTCATCATTCCCACGATCCTCGCGCTGTTCTTGAGCATGACCCTGCTGGTGGTGTTCTGGTTGGCGCGGCGCACGCCTGACGACCCCGCCGAGCAAGGCTCCTGACTAGCCGGGTGGCTCGCGCCCGGGGTCCCCGTCTGGTCCGGCATGATCGGCAAGCCACTCCATCATCGGCGTGATCGCGCGCCAGTCCTTGCGCACGACTTCCAGCACCTTGCGGGCCCCAAGCGTCTTGGGGTCGTCGTAGGTTCTCGTCGCGACGACGCGCGTCATGCGCAGTAGGTCGAGGCGTGGCGCATCCGCGGCGTAGCCCTTCGGTCGGGTCTTGAGCTGCGACCCGTCGATCTCCCAACGGCCTCGGCGCAGGCGGGCGAGTTCGGCCTCGAGGGTCACGCCAGCCGCCGATGCGATCGCGGCACGCAGGCGCGCGAGTTGCGTGGGCGCGGGGGCGTAGAGCCCGCCGCCGACCATGAGGCCGCTCGCGGACACCTGCACGTAGTAGCCGATCGCGTCCTCGATCATCACGACTGCGCCCTGATGGTCCTTGAGCGGCGCCTTGTCTTTGCTGAAGCGCGTGTCGCGATAGGGCCGGTAGACCTTGCCCTCGCCGAACTCCCCCTCGAGCTCGGCGAGCAGCGCGGTCATGGGCGCCTTGATGCAGTCGTCATACGTCGACCTGTGCTCGGCCCACCATGCCTTGGTGTTGTGCGCGGCAAGCTGCTCGTAGAAGGCGAATCCCTGTGCGGGGAAGCCGGCGAAGCGCATACGTCGAGGGTAGTGCGGACCGTTCCCCTACTTCACGAGGATGCCGGCGGGCACTCCCTTATCGACGATGGAGAAGGGCTCACCGCGGGACTCGGTCAGGTAGACGCCCGGGCCGACGCAGTCGAGAGCGCGGTCGCCGTAGGTCACGTAGTCCCACTCGAACATCGCATGCCTGTTCTCGACCGTGCGACGGAACGTCTGAAGGAACTCCACGTTCCACACGCCGTAGGGCGGCTCACCCTTCAGGGAGTGGACGGACCCGCAGCCGTAGCGATCACCGATCTCCCGCTTGATCAGGCGCCCCCACGTGGCCGGCACGGACAGGATCTGCATCGGCGCCCAGCGCATCTTCATGAGGTTGCCGTACTTGTCCTTCGTGCCCACGGCATCTGGATGGCCGATCTCGAATGTCTCGGTCCGAGTGCCGGGGTTTGCCGACCCCGGGCATCCGAATCCACCGACGCCAGCGCAGATCGCGTACTTTCCGTAGGAGTACTCCTTGTAGGTGCGGTGCTTGACCTTCTCCCACACGCCGAACCGGCCGCTGTGCGGCAGAAGGGACGGGTTCTTCGCCATCACATCCGCGTTGTAGCCGTAGCGCGAGATCCGATCACCGATCTCCATGAGGACGGTGGCGCTGAGAGGCGTGCCCTTGCCTTCGCCCGGGACGACCTTGTAGAGCTTGCCGTCGCTGCCGACGTAGGCGAAGGTGCCCGGCGGCACATCCGGGATCCGGTGGTAGTCGAAGGCGCCTGCGACGGTCCAGCGATCCGTCCTGGCAAAAACCTTACTGTCGGCGAGGGCCGCCTCCGAGCGCGCCTGAGGCGACTTGCCCTTGAGTTCCTTCGCCGCAGGTCGCAGTGCACCGTAGAGGAACATCATGTCGCGGTAGTAGGTCATGACGGGCAGGAACGTCGTCGCGAGTTGACGCGTGACCAGCACGGGCTGGAGCGGGAGTTGCCCGGGACTCGCGGCGCCGGAGTCGCGATCCTGCTGACGCTTGGCCACCTTCCAGAGATTGTGCAGAAGCCCGACTGACGGCTGACCCTCAATCCCGGCGAAGTACTCGGTGGCCTGCTCGATTGTCAGCGTGATCTTGTCCATCTGACCGAGGAAGAACTCCTTCGACTCAGAGAGGCCCTCCGCGACAGGCACTCCCGGCAGGGCGACACCTGCGTACCCCGTGCACGTCGCCCCCGCTGTCACCGCCTTGTCGG
>CAJBMR010000008.1 GCA_903954205.1 uncultured bacterium
CCGGCACTCGAGGCACGACTCGAGGAGATCTTCGCCGAGGTCGATGCGCTCATCGAGGATGGCGTGCGCTTCATCGTCCTGTCCGACCGAGACTCGACGACCGATCTCGCACCGATCCCCTCCCTCCTGCTGTGCTCTGCCGTGCACCATCACCTGGTACGTCGCAAGACGCGCACGCAGGTAGCCCTGATCGTCGAGGCGGGCGATGTGCGCGAGGTGCATCACGCCGCTCTGCTCGTCGGCTATGGCGCAGCAGCCATCAATCCCTACCTCGCAATGGAGTCTGTGGAGGATCTCGTCTACCGCGAGATCCTCACCGGGATCGCGCCGGAGAAGGCCGTGCGCAACCTCGTGAAGGCACTCGGCAAGGGCCTCCTCAAGGTCATGTCGAAGATGGGTGTCTCCACGGTGGGGTCCTATCGCGGAGCGCAGGTCTTCGAGGCGATCGGCCTGTCACACGAGTTGGTGGAGCGCTACTTCACCGGCACGGTCTCCCGCCTGGGCGGTGTGGGTCTCGACGTCGTGCACGCCGAGGTGCAGGCGCGTCATGACATCGCCTACCCGCCGAGCGGTATCTCACCGGCGCACCGTCGCCTGGAGGTCGGCGGTGAATACCAGTGGCGCCGCGAGGGTGAGGCGCATCTCTTCGATCCCGAGACCGTCTTCCGCCTCCAGCATGCGACGCGCGAGAAGCGCTATGACATCTTCCGTCAGTACACCGATCGGGTAGACGATCAGAGCCGCCGCCTCATGACGCTGCGCGGCCTCTTCCAGCTGCGGGCGGCGGAGCGGGAACCCGTGCCCCTGGACGAGGTGGAGTCGGTCGAGAAGATCCTGAAGCGATTCTCGACCGGGGCGATGTCCTACGGCTCCATCTCGCAGGAGGCCCACGAGACTCTCGCTATCGCCATGAACCGCATCGGTGCGAAGTCGAATACCGGAGAGGGCGGGGAGGATCCCGAGCGCTACGTCCCGCTGCCGAACGGCGACTCCAAGCGGTCCGCCATCAAGCAGGTGGCGTCCGGCCGCTTCGGTGTGACAAGTGAGTACCTGGTCAACAGCGACGACATCCAGATCAAGATGGCCCAGGGCGCCAAGCCTGGCGAGGGCGGTCAACTGCCCGGCCACAAGGTCTATCCCTGGGTCGCAAAGACTCGGCACTCGACACCCGGGGTCGGCCTCATCTCACCACCCCCACATCACGACATCTACTCGATCGAGGACCTGGCGCAACTCATCCACGACCTGAAGAACGCCAACGACCGCGCTCGCATCCACGTCAAGCTGGTCTCCGAGGCTGGAGTCGGGACCGTTGCGGCGGGCGTGGCCAAGGCTCACGCCGATGTCATCCTCATCTCCGGCCACGATGGCGGGACGGGCGCCTCGCCGCTCACCTCGCTGAAGCACGCGGGCACCCCGTGGGAGCTCGGGCTCGCGGAGACGCAGCAGACCCTGCTGCTCAACGGCCTGCGTGACCGCGTCGTCGTGCAGACCGATGGTCAGTTGAAGACTGGTCGCGACGTCGTCATCGCCGCGCTGCTCGGCGCTGAGGAGTTCGGCTTCGCCACGGCGCCGCTCGTGGTGATGGGCTGCATCATGATGCGCGTCTGTCACCTGGACACCTGCCCTGTCGGCGTGGCCACGCAGAATCCCGAGTTGCGCGCGCGCTTCGCCGGATCACCCGAATTCGTGGTGACCTTCTTCGAGTTCATCGCAGAGCAGGTGAGGGAGCACCTCGCCGCGCTGGGCTTCCGCAGCCTCGACGAGGCGATCGGTCGCGTCGACCTGATCGATGCCCTTCCCGCGGTGGAGCACTGGAAGGCAAGCGGCCTTGACCTCTCGCCGATCCTTCACGACCCCGGGGTCGACGGGTCACGTCGCTGCACCACGGCCCAGGACCACGGCCTCACACGCGCCATGGATCGCGAACTCATCATGCTGTGCGCACCGGCCCTGGAGTCGGAGGAGCCGATCCGTGCGCGACTGCCCATCCGCAACGTCCACCGCACCGTGGGGACGATGCTCGGTGCGGAGGTCACCCGTCGCTACGGAGGGGGTGGCCTACCGGAGGGGACAATCGATCTCACCTTCGTGGGCTCGGCCGGACAGTCCTTCGGAGCCTTCCTGCCCCCGGGTGTCACGCTCAGGCTTGAGGGCGACAGCAACGACTACCTCGGCAAGGGTCTCTCGGGTGGCTGCATCGTGCTGCGACCCGACCATGCCGCGACATTCGACGCAGAGGACAACATCATCGCCGGCAATGTCATCGGCTACGTCGCCACGTCCGGCCAGGTCTTCATCCGCGGCAAGGTGGGCGAGCGATTCGCCGTGCGCAACTCGGGTGCGTCGCTGGTCGTCGAGGGAGTGGGTGACCACGCCTGCGAGTACATGACCGGCGGCCGCGTCCTGGTCCTGGGACCGACCGGTCGCAACTTCGCTGCAGGCATGTCGGGGGGAGTGGCCTACGTGCTTGATCTCGACGTCAACCGGGTCAACTCAGAGCTCGTGGATCTCGAGTCGCTCTCGGGGGACGACGTGCTCGTCGTGCAGGAGCTCCTTGCCCGTCACCTCGATGAGACGGGCTCTGCCGTCGCCCGCCGCCTGCTCGAGGACGGTGACCTCGGGAGATTCACGCTCGTCATGCCGCGCGACTACCGCCGGGCACTCGAAGCCCAGCGTCGGGCGACCCTCGAAGGGCGCGACCCCGCCGAAGCAGTGATGGAGGCCTCCCGTGGCTGATCCCCGTGGATTCCTCACCACCCCGAGCGAGACCCCGACGCGGCGTCCGGTGGACCTGCGTCTGATGGATTGGCGCGAGGTCTACGAGCCCTTCGCGGGGGAGCGGCTGCGCGACCAGGCGGGGCGATGCATGGATTGCGGCATCCCCTTCTGTCACAACGGCTGCCCACTGGGCAATCTCATCCCCGAGTGGAACGACCTGGTGTGGCGTGATGACTGGCGTGCGGCATCCGAGCGGCTGCATGCGACCAACAACTTCCCGGAGTTCACCGGGCGGCTCTGTCCTGCACCGTGCGAGACCTCGTGCGTGCTGGGCATCAATGCCGAACCCGTGACGATCAAGCAGGTCGAGGTCTCCATTATCGATCGCGCGTGGGACTCGGGGTGGGTGCAGCCGCAGCCGGCCGAGATGTCCACCGGCAAGGCCATCGCCGTCGTGGGCTCCGGCCCCGCAGGTCTGGCAGCCGCGCAGCAGCTTGCACGTGCCGGTCACACGGTGGTCGTCTACGAGCGCGCCGACCGCATTGGCGGTCTCCTGCGCTACGGCATTCCCGAATTCAAGATGGAGAAGGCCCACCTGGACCGGCGGCTGCGGCAGATGTCCCAGGAAGGCGTGAAGTTCCGGCCCGGTGTCGAAGTCGGGGTCGACGTAACCATGGGGGACCTGCGCAAGCGCTACGACGCCATCGTGCTGGCGATTGGTGCCACGCAGTGGCGCGACCTGGCAATCCCGGGACGCGAACTCGCGGGGGTCCACCAGGCCATGGAGTACCTCCCCGGTGCCAACAGGGTGCAGGAGGGCGACATCGACACGGCTCCGCTGGATGCCGCAGGCAAGCACGTCGTCATCATCGGTGGAGGTGACACGGGAGCGGATTGCCTCGGCACCGCACATCGACAGGGGGCTGCGTCGGTGACGCAGTTGGAGATCCTTGCGACCCCTCCGGATGCACGTCCCACGGGCCAGCCCTGGCCGACGTACCCCATGACCTACCGGGTGTCGAGTGCACACGAGGAGGGGGGCGATCGCGTCTTTGCCGTGTCGACGGAGGAGTTCGTCGGCGAGTCCGGAGTCCTCGAGGGATTGCGCATCGTCGACGTTGAATGGCGCGAGGGGCGTCCCATCATGGTCGAGGGAAGCGCGCGCGTGCTGCGCGCCGATCTGGTGCTCCTGGCCATGGGCTTCACCGGGCCGGAGACCGTCATCCTCCAGGACGAGCTCGACGTCGAGATCGATGGCCGCGGGGCGCTGGTGCGTGAGGACGACTACTCCACCTCCGTCGACGGGATCTTCGTCGCCGGTGACGCCGGGCGTGGCCAGTCCCTCATCGTGTGGGCGATCGCCGAGGGCCGGGCGGCCGCGGCTTCCGTGGATCGCTACCTCACGGGCAAGTCGAACCTCCCCTCGCCGATCCCCGCCTCGGCACGACCCCTTACGGTGTAGCCCTGGCTGTACCCGCTTACATCCCCGGAGGAGGGCCATGCGCCGCGCGAAGATCGTCGCCACCCTGGGGCCGGCGACGAGTTCGTACGAGCAGATCCTGGGCCTCGTCGAGGCCGGCATGGATGTCGCCCGTCTCAACCTCAGCCACGGGTCCTACTCCGACCACAGCGCGGTCTATGACCACGTGCGCCGGGCGAGCGACGTCTCGGGACGCGCCATCGGCATCCTCGTCGATCTGCAGGGCCCCAAGATCCGTCTGGGGCGCTTCGCCTCGGGTCCGGTGCTGCTGTCGGTGGGCGACACCTTCACGGTTACGACCGACGATGTGCCCGGTGATCGGGACATGGTCTCGACGACGTACGCCGGCCTGCCGGGTGACGTCGCTGTCGGCGACTCCATCCTCATCGACGACGGCCGTGTGGCGCTCGAGGTGACAGACGTCACGGGCACGCGCGTCGTCACCCGCGTCGTCGAGGGCGGCCGCGTGTCGGACAACAAGGGGCTCAACCTCCCCGGTGTCGCCGTCAGCGTGCCCGCCCTGTCGGAGAAGGACATCGACGACCTGCGTTGGGGGCTGCGCGCAGGCTGCGACCTTATTGCGCTGTCCTTCGTCCGCTCGGCAGCAGACATCGCCGACGTCCATCGCGTCATGGACGAGGAGGGCGTCCGCGTGCCGGTCCTGGCCAAGGTGGAGAAGCCGCAGGCGGTGGACAACCTCATGGAGATCGTCGCGGCCTTCGACGGGATCATGGTCGCGCGAGGAGATCTCGGAGTCGAACTCCCGCTTGAGATGGTGCCCCTGGTCCAAAAGCGCGCCATCGAGCTGTGCCGTGTCGCCGCGAAGCCCGTGATCGTGGCTACTCAGATGCTCGACTCCATGGCTACGGCGACGCGACCCACACGCGCCGAGGCAAGCGATGTAGCCAACGCGGTTCTCGACGGCGCCGACGCCCTCATGCTCTCGGGTGAGACAAGCGTGGGCGAGCATCCGGCCCTTGCTGTCTCCACCATGGCGCGAATCATCGCCCACGTCGAGGACAACGCCCTCGACCGTCTCAGCCGCCTCCCCGCCGATCCGCCGGGGTCGACTGCCCGCGCGCTTACCAAGGCAGCGGTCGACGTCGCGGGAGCGGTGAGTGCCGCCAGCCTGATCCCCTTCACCGAGACGGGATCGTCCGCGCGCCTCATCGCGCGCTGGCGGGCCCCGGAGCCGATCTTGGCCTTCACCCCCAATCCCCGCGTGCGCAGCCAGCTTGCCCTGGTGTGGGGCGTGGAGACGTTCCTTGTGCCCTCGGTGATGCACACCGACGACATGGTCGTGCAGGTGGACCGGGCCCTCCTCGACATCGGGCGCGTCACCTACGGCGATCGGGTGGTCATCGTTGCCGGTGTCCCGCCGGGCATTCCCGGCACGACCAATGGCATGCGGGTGCACCTGATCGGTAGCGGTGGCAAGGGCGGCGGGGTGTAGGTTCCGCGCATGCTTGAAGCAGCCCTGTTCGGCGCCATCGCCCAGTCCGCGCTCGTCGTCGGCGCTCTGCTCGTCTGGAAATTCCCTGGCCTGAAGCGCCCCAAGATCGTGGGCGCGCTCATGGCCTTCGGTGCTGGCGCCGTCATTTCGGCCGTCGCCGTCGACCTCGTCGCCGTCTCCTACGACGAGGCCGGCGCAGGCCCCACGGCAATCGGCATCGGGATCGGCTGCCTCATCTACTTCGCCATCATCGCCCTTCTCGAGCGCGGGGGCGCTGACGAGCAGCCGGGCGAGTTCCTCGAGGCGGAGATTGCCGAAGTTGAGCACGGAGGCACCGGTCATGCGCCTCCCGCCCACGGCGAGGGCGAGGTGCATGGCGCCACTGCGAAGGAGGCTCGCAACCTCACCGTCGGCATGGTCATCGACGGAGTGCCGGAGTCTGTGGCTGTGGGTCTCACTCTGCACACCGCAGCCGTAGGCGTCTCCGCAGCGCTCGTCGGATCGATCTTCATCGCCGCCATCCCCGAGGCGATCGGCATCGCGGCGGCCCTGCTCGCGGGCGGCATGGTGATCGGCAAGGTCCTGCTGCGCTTCTCCCTCATCGTGCTCATCGGCGCGGTATTCGCAGCCGTGGGCTACCAGGTTCTCTATGCGGCCTCGGACTCCTTGCAGGCCATCATCCAGTCGATTGCGGCCGGCGCCCTGCTCGTCGTCGTCATCAACGAGATGATCCCCATCGCTGTGCGCAGCGTGAAGGCCTGGGCGGGCATCATCGGCGCCGCCGGCTTCGTCTTCTCCGCCCTCCTCACCTGGGCAGCGGGCGGCTGACGCCTCTGGGCTCAGCGCCCCACCCGCCACACTCACCCCGGCTGTCACATGTTTGTCGCGGCCCCGCCGCGAGTGTGCAGTTGCGTGCAGGATTTCGGGTGTTTTTGCGTCCGCAAGTGCACAGTCGGCGGATCGAGTGGCCCAGGGGGCTGGTGCGGGCGCGCCTGCTGGTGCTGTGCGCGGGGTGGGCTAGGGTCGGCGTCGACATCCTTTAACGACCCGTCCTGCGAGGCGGGGAAGGAGGTCAGCCATGACGGCTGCCGATATGCCCCCGCGGGCGCGCGTCCTCGACGCTGACGACATCTCCCGCATCGTGGGCCGCATCTCCCACGAAATCCTCGAGCGCTCTCACGGAGTCCACGACCTCGTCCTGCTCGGTATCCAGACGCGCGGCGTGCCGCTGGCTCACCGCATCGGTGCCCGTATGTCCGACATCGAGGGTGTGCCGGTGCCGGTGGGCGCGCTCGACATCACGATGTATCGCGACGACCTCAGCCTGCGTGGTGCACGCCCCCTGCACAGCACGGACGTGCCGGTGGAGGGGATCGACGGCCGATTGGTGGTGCTCGTCGATGACGTGCTCTTCTCCGGCCGCACGATCCGCGCCGCACTCGACGCGTTGAGCGATCTCGGCCGCCCGAGGGCCGTGCAGCTCGCCGTCCTCGTCGACCGCGGCCATCGCGAACTCCCGTTGCGCGCGGACTACGTCGGCAAGAACATCCCCACGTCGATCGATCAGGCCGTCCGGGTCAGGATGACCGAGATCGACGGAGTCGACGAGGTGGTGGTCGAGGGATGAGGAGCCACCTGCTCAGTGCCAGCGACCTCTCGCGCGAGGATGCCATCGCGGTGCTCGACACCGCCGCCGAACTCGCGCGGGTCACCGACCGAGCGGTGAAGAAACTACCGACGTTGCGCGGACGCACGGTGGTGAATCTCTTCTTCGAGGACTCCACGCGCACGCGCATCTCCTTCGAAGCCGCCGCCAAGCGACTGTCCGCCGACGTCATCACCTTCAGTGCCAAGGGCTCGAGCGTGTCCAAGGGTGAGAGCCTGAAGGACACGGCCCTCACCCTCGAGGCCATGGGTGCCGACGCGGTCATCGTGCGCCACGGAGCGAGTGGAGCACCGCATCGCCTTGCGCACTCCGGGTGGATTGATGGGGTCGTCATCAATGCCGGCGATGGCACGCACGAGCACCCCACCCAGGCACTCCTGGATGCCTACACACTGCGGCACCACCTGGCGGGCGGCGAGGGTGCGCTCGATGGGCGGCGCGTGGTCATCGTCGGCGACGTACTCCACAGTCGCGTCGCCCGATCCAATGTGCTGCTCCTACGCACGCTCGGTGCCCACGTCACCGTCGTGGCACCCCCGACCCTTCTCCCGGTCGGCGTAGAGACCTGGCCGTGCGCGGTGTCCTATGACCTCGATGCCGCGCTGGCCGGTGCCGACGCCGTGATGATGCTGCGCGTCCAGGCGGAGCGCATGAATGCGGCCTACTTCCCCTCCACCAACGAGTACTCCCGGCGCTATGGCCTCGATGTACGCCGCGCGGACCTCCTGGCCGATGGCGGCATCGTCATGCACCCGGGGCCGATGAACCGCGGCATGGAGATCAGTGCGGAGGTCGCCGACGGTCCGCGTTCTGTCATCGTCGAGCAGGTGACCAATGGCGTGCACGTCCGTATGGCCGTGCTCTACCGGCTGCTCGGTGCGGCCGACCTGACCGAGGAGGCGAGCGCGTGACGCTCACGCTGCGCAATGTCCGGCCCTACGGCGAGGACGCCGTCGACATCACCGTGTCCGACGGGCGAATCACCGATCTGGCGCCTGCGGGCAGCGCTTCGGGTAGCGCTGACCAGGTGATCGACGGTCGCGGCCTCGTGGTGCTGCCGGGCTTCGTGGATCTGCACACCCACCTGCGTGAGCCCGGTCGCGAGGATGCCGAGACGATCGCCAGTGGCACCGCGGCGGCCGCACTCGGGGGCTTCACCGCCGTGCATGCGATGGCCAACACCACTCCGGTGGCCGACACCGCGGGTGTCGTCGAGCAGGTGTGGCGCCGTGGCGTCGAGGCTGGCTACTGCGATGTCCACCCGGTGGGAGCTGTCACCGTGGGTCTCAAGGGGGAGCACCTCGCCGAGTTGGGCGCCATGGCCGACTCGGCGGCGCGGGTGCGCGTCTTCAGTGACGATGGGGTGTGCGTGAGCGATCCCGTGCTCATGCGTCGCGCCCTGGAGTACGTCAAGGCCTTCGACGGCGTCATCGCGCAGCATGCGCAGGACCCGCGCCTGACCGAGGGTGCGCAGATGAACGAGAGCGCACTCTCCGGAGTGCTTGGCCTGCGTGGCTGGCCGCCGGTGGCGGAGGAGGCGATCATCGCCCGCGACCTCCTGCTCGCACAGCATGTCGGCTCACGCGTGCACATCTGCCATCTCTCCACGCGCGGATCCGTGGCGATCGTGCGGTGGGCCAAGGAGCGCGGAGTCGACGTCACCGCTGAGGTCACTCCGCATCACCTGATCCTCACCGAGGAACTCGCGCGTACCTACGACCCGCGCTACAAGGTGAATCCGCCCCTGCGTACCGCCGATGACGTTGAGGCCGTCCGCGAAGGCCTCGCGGACGGCACGATCGACGCGGTGGCGACCGACCATGCACCGCATTCGCGCGAGGACAAGGACTGCGAGTGGGCAGCGGGCGCCTTCGGGATGCTCGGCCTGGAAACCGCCTTCCCCGTGGTGATGGAGACGATGGTGACGCCCGGACGCCTCGGTTGGCGCGATGTCGCCGATCGCATGTCGGTGCGTCCCGCGCGGATCGGTCGCCTCGACAACCAGGGAAGGCCGATCGCCGTAGGGGAGCCCGCGCACCTCGTGGTCGTCGATCCCGATGCGGTGTGGGACGTCGATCCCGCGCGCTCGCCCTCGCGCAGTGCCAACACCCCGTTCCTCGGTCGCCAGATGAGCGGGGCTGTCGTGCATACGCTCCTGCGGGGGCGTCCGACCGTGATCGAGGGAGCCCTCACATGATCGGGATGCTCCTTGCCGCCGAGCCGGTCTCGGCGCCGGTGACCCAGTGGCCGATGCGGATCCTGCTCGTCCTGCTCGTGCTGGGGGTCATCGCCCTGGTCCTGCTCGGGATGCGTTCGGGCTGGCTGCGGCGCGCCCGCGCTCAATCGGATATCGCTGAGCCGCTGCTTCCGCCCGATGTGCTCGCGGATGCGACAACCGAGCCCGTGGGCGGCGTCTTCCTAGGGTCCACCCAGCACGGAGACTGGCTGGACCGGATCGTCGTACACGACCTCGGCGTGCGCAGTCGGGCGACGGCCGAGGTTGGACCCGCGGGGGTCGCCTTGCGTCGTGAAGGCGCTCGCGATGTCTACATCCCTGGCGAGTGCGTGCGCGGCACTGGGATGGCCCGCGGCATCGCGGGCAAGGCCTACGAGCGCGATGGGGTCCTCATCATCACCTGGGACCTAGGTGGCAGGCTTGTGGACACCGGCTTCCGGGCCGATGTCGCCGAGGAGCAACTGGTCCTCCGCGATGCGATCCTCGGCCTCATGGCTGATCAGGGACGAGCAGGAGAGGGGATCCGATGACATCGCCCGCAGTCCTCGTGCTCGAAGACGGCCGCATCTTCCGCGGCCAGTCCTTCGGTGCTGTGGGCGAGGCGCTCGGAGAGGCGGTCTTCTCCACGGGGATGACCGGTTATCAGGAGACGCTCACGGATCCGTCCTACCGCGGCCAGGTCGTCGTCATGACCTCCCCGCACGTCGGCAACACCGGCATGAACGACGAGGATCCCGAGTCGCGTCGTATCTGGGTCTCGGGCTACGTCGTGCGCGACCCCTCGCCCGTCGCGTCCAATTGGAGGGCGACCCGCAGCCTGGAGGACGACCTCATTGCCGCTGGCGTCGTCGGCATCTGCGATATCGATACGCGCGCCCTCACGCGTCACCTGCGTGACCGCGGTGCCATGCGTGTGGGGATCTTCAGCGGTGCCTCGGCCGAAGCGCCAGAGGCCGACCTTGTCCAGCACGTCCTCGCCGCACCGCCCATGGCGGGCTGCGATCTCACCGGAGATGTCACCGTGTCCGAGCCCTACATCGTTCCGGCGATCGGCGAGGAGAGATTCGTCGTCGCGGCGGTGGACCTCGGCATCAAGTCGATGACTCCTCATCGGATGGCCGAGCGTGGCATGACCGTGCACGTGCTGCCCGCGGATGTCACCGCCGAAGAACTGCTGACCCGCGGCCGCGACGGAGTGTTCTTCTCTAATGTCCCGGGTGACCCGGCGGTGGCCGATCACGCCGTGTCGCTCGTGCGCGCAGCGCTGGAGGCTGGGCGCCCGGTGTTCGGGATCTGCTTCGGACACCAGATGCTCGGTCGCGCGCTGGGCTTCGGGACCTACAAACTGCGCTTCGGGCATCGCGGCATCAATCAGCCGGTACAGGACCTCGCGACGGGCCGCGTCGCCGTCACGGCGCACAACCACGGCTTCGCCGTCGATGTGCCCGTCGGTGAGATCATCGACACGCCGTTTGGCCGGGTCGAGGTGAGCCACGTGTGCCTCAACGACGGCGTCGTCGAGGGCTTGCGCTGCATCGATGTCCCGGCGTTCAGCGTGCAGTACCACCCCGAAGCGGCAGCGGGCCCACACGATGCCGCGGACCTCTTCGACACCTTCGCCGTGTTGATGTCGGAGCGCGCTCATGCCTAGGCGCGAGGACATCAACTCGGTCCTCGTCATCGGATCGGGCCCGATCGTGATCGGCCAGGCGTGCGAGTTCGACTACTCCGGCACCCAGGCGTGCCGCGTGCTCAAGGCCGAGGGCATCCGCGTCATCCTCGTCAACTCCAACCCGGCGACGATCATGACCGACCCGGAGGTCGCCGATGCGACCTATGTCGAGCCCATCACGCCCGCCTACGTCGAGCGCATCATCGAGCGTGAGCGGCCCGATGCCCTCCTCGCGACCCTCGGTGGCCAGACCGCCCTCAACACGGCCATGGCCCTGCACCGCGCGGGTGCCCTCGAACGCTACGGCGTCGAGCTCATCGGCGCCGATGTGGACGCCATCGAACGCGGTGAAAACCGCGAGCTCTTCCGCGGGATCGTGGCGGATGTGGGTGCTGAGAGTGCACGCTCGGCGATCTGCCACAGCATTGACGACTGCCTGACCGCGGTCGTCTCGCTCGGATACCCGGTCGTCGTACGCCCGTCCTTCACCATGGGCGGGGCAGGATCCGGAATCGCCTACGACGAAGCCGATCTGCTGCGCATCGCCGGGACCGGCTTGCAGGCGAGCCCCACGCACGAGGTCCTGCTGGAGGAATCCATCATCGGATGGAAGGAGTATGAGCTCGAGCTCATGCGTGACCGCAGCGACAACGTCGTCGTGGTGTGCTCCATCGAGAATCTCGACCCCATGGGCGTGCACACGGGCGACTCCATCACCGTGGCACCCGCACTCACGCTCACGGATCGTGAGTACCAGCACATGCGCGATGTCGCGATCGACATCATCCGTGCCGTCGGAGTCGACACCGGTGGTTGCAATATCCAGTTCGCGGTCAATCCCCGCGACGGGCGTCTGATCGTCATCGAGATGAATCCCCGTGTCTCGCGCTCATCCGCCCTCGCGTCGAAGGCGACCGGATTCCCCATCGCCAAGATCGCCGCACGCCTCGCCGTGGGCTACACCCTCGACGAGATCCCCAACGACATCACGCGCGAGACACCCGCCTCCTTCGAGCCCACCCTCGACTACATCGTCGTCAAGGTGCCGCGTTTCGCGTTCGAGAAGTTCCCGCAGGCCGATCCCACTCTCACCACCACGATGAAGTCCGTGGGTGAGGCGATGGCGATCGGGCGCAACTTCACCGAGGCCCTGCAGAAGGCCCTGCGTTCCCTCGAGCGGGCCGACGCGGTCTTCGCCTGGCCCGCCGACGTGGACCTAGCCGATCTCATGCAATCGATCCGCATCCCTCACGACGGCCGCCTGCGCGAGGTGCAGCAGGCACTCTGGGCGGGCGCGAGCATCGATGAGGTGCACGAGGCCACGGGTATCGACCCCTGGTTCCTTGCCCAGATCGAGATCGTCAACGACCTCGCCGATCGCCTCCGAGTGGCCGAGTCGCTCGATGCGGCACTGCTGCGCGTCGCCAAGCGCCACGGCTTTTCCGATGCCCAGATCGCTTCGCTGCGGGGTATCCCCGAGCGCGAGGTGCGCGAGTTGCGGCACGGGTGGGGGATCCGGCCGGTATTCAAGACCGTCGATACGTGCGCTGCCGAGTTCGCCGCGCGCACGCCGTATCACTACTCGGCGTACGACGAGGAGACCGAGGTCGAGCCCAGTGACCGGCGCAAGGTGATCATCCTCGGCTCGGGACCCAATCGCATCGGGCAGGGCATTGAGTTCGACTACTCGTGCGTCCACGCGTCGCTCACCCTGCGCGAGGCGGGCTACGAGACGATCATGGTCAACTGCAACCCCGAGACCGTATCCACCGACTACGACACCTCCGATCGTCTCTACTTCGAGCCGCTCACGCTAGAAGACGTCCTCGAGGTCGTCCATGCCGAGTCCGCCAGCGGGCAGCTCGCGGGCGTCATCGTCCAACTCGGCGGGCAGACCCCACTCGGTTTGGCCAAGGGACTCGAGGATGCGGGCGTGCCCATCGTGGGCACCTCGCCCGCCGCCATCCACCTCGCTGAGGATCGCGCGGAGTTCGGCGCCCTTCTCACGCGCGCGGCCCTGCCGGCCCCGCGCTTCGGCACCGCATTCTCCTTCGAGGAAGCCAGGGGCATCGCGGAGGAGATCGGCTACCCCGTCCTTGTGCGTCCGTCCTATGTCCTCGGCGGACGCGGCATGGAGATCGTCTACGACGAGGAGATGCTGCGCGACTATCTCGTGCGCGCAGCGCAGATCAACCCCGAGCACCCCGTGCTCGTCGATCGATTCCTCGACGATGCCGTCGAGATCGACGTCGACGCGCTCTACGACGGCCACGACCTCTACATCGGCGGGGTCATGGAGCACATCGAGGAGGCGGGGATCCACTCCGGCGACTCTGCGTGCGCCCTGCCGCCGGTGTCCCTCGGTCCGAAGGAGATCGACCGCATCCGCGTCTCCACGCGTGCGCTGGCCGACGGAATCGGCGTGCGCGGACTGCTCAATGTGCAATACGCCCTCGCCGGCGGCGTACTCCACGTCCTCGAGGCGAATCCGCGCGCTTCGCGCACCGTCCCGTTCGTGTCGAAAGCCACCGCGGTGCCGTTGGCAAAGGCAGCAGCGCGCATCATGCTGGGGGAGTCGATCGCGAGCCTGCGCGTCGGCGGGCTGCTGCCCGCCGAGGGCGACGGCGCCACCCTGCCGCCCGGCACTCCGATCGCCGTCAAGGAGGCGGTGCTTCCCTTCGGCCGCTTCCACGGCGTTGACACCGTCCTCGGTCCCGAGATGCGATCGACCGGCGAGGTCATGGGCATCGACATGGACTTCGGCGCAGCATTCGCCAAGTCCCAGGAGGCCGCCTACGCCGGAGGGCTCCCCACCACGGGTCGTGTGTTCGTGTCGGTCGCCGACCGCGACAAGCGGGCGATGATCTTCCCCCTCAAGCGTCTCTCCGACCTGGGCTTCGAGATCGTCGCGACCGAGGGGACCGCCGAGGTGCTGCGGCGCCACGGACTCAAGGTGGGATTCCTGCGCAAGCAGCGCGAGGGCACAGGTCCGCAGGGGGAGCCCACGACAGTCGACGCGATCATGGCGGGCGACATCGATCTCATCATCAACACACCCTTCGGGGTGGGCCCGCGCCTGGACGGCTACGAGATCCGCACGGCCGCGGTCCTCAAGGGAGTGCCGTGCATCACCACGATCCAGGGATTGGCGGCGACGGTCCTCGGCATCGAATCCCTCCTGTCGGGCATGCCCGGTGCATCGACCGACGGCGGCATCGGCGTACGGTCACTACAGGAATACGCTGAGGACCTCAGCCGTCTGCGCGCCACGGGAGGTGCCTGATGCCCGTGCAGGTCAGGGGCGAGGTCGTGTCGGTACGCCGTGCCGGCCTCTACCACGTGCTCACCGTGACAGCGCCCGGCGTGCCCGAGCTCGCGCGCCCCGGCAATTTCGCCACCCTCGGAATCGGCGATCTCGACTCGAGCGGGCTGCTCCTGCGCCGGGCCTTCTCCATCCACGGCGTCCAGTCGCGCGGGATCTACGGCGGCACGATCGACCTCGTCATCGCCGATGCCGGCCCGGGCACGCACTGGCTCACCCAGCGGCGCAGGGGTGATGTGCTCGACATCGTGGCCCCACTCGGGCGTCCGTTCGCGCTCCCGCGCGATCCCGTGTCCTGCCTCCTGGTCGGCGGAGGCTACGGCGCAGCTCCGCTCGTCTTCCTCGCCGAGCACCTGCGCGAGCGCGGTTGCCGAGTCGATGTCGTCCTTGGGGCATCCACCGAGGAGAAGCTCTTCGGTGTCCTTGAAGCCAAGCGCATCGCCTCCACCGTGACGATCACCACCGACGACGGCTCGCTCGGAGAGGCGGGCCTCGTCACCGACCACCTGCGTGCCGTGATCGATCGCGCCGCCACGGATGTGGTCTACGCCTGCGGGCCCATGGGGATGCTGGCGGCCGTCGCCGACATCGCGTCGCAAGCGGGCATCTACAGCCAGTGCGCCGTCGAGGAGTCCATGGCCTGCGGGATCGGCGTATGCATGACGTGCGTGCTCCCTGTGATCGGCGATGACGGCATCACGCGCATGCTGCGCTCCTGTGTCGAGGGGCCCGTCTTCCGCGGCGACCGCGTGCGTTGGCAGGAGGTCGGCACCATTCCCCCCGACACCCTCGGAGCGCCCGTCGTCGAGGGGAGGGACCGATGACCCGAGCCGTGGTGCGCCATGGGACATCCGCCGCCGCGGTGCCCAACATCGACATGTCGACACGTCTGGGTTCCGTGGGGCTGCCGAGCCCGGTCCTCACCGCGTCCGGATGCGCGGCCTCCGGACGTGAGTTGGACCAGTTCTTCGACATCACGTCCATCGGTGCTGTCGTGACCAAGAGCATCATGCTCGAGCCCCGCTCCGGTCGTGCGACCCCGCGCATGGCCGAGACCCCGAGCGGCATGCTCAATTCCATCGGGCTCCAGGGTCCGGGCGTCCACTCCTTCCTCGAGACTGACCTCGCATGGTTGCGGGAGCGCGGCGCGCGAGTGATCGTCTCGATCGCGGGTGGCACGACGCAGGAATACGAAGAACTCGCGAAGATCCTGCGAGATCACGGCGGCTTCGATGCGCTCGAGGTCAA
>CAJBMR010000009.1 GCA_903954205.1 uncultured bacterium
ATCAACCAGGCCACGGCAAGGCCGGCGGCCACGCCGACGATGAGCCCGCCCGCGATCGACTGCAGAAGGATGAGGGCGAACTCGCCACCGGAGACCGTGCCTGTCGCTGCGGCAGCGAGGGCTACGCGCAGGAGCGTGAGGCCGGTTCCGTCATTAACGAGACTCTCCCCTTCGAGAATCGTCACGACCCGTCGCGGGAGAGCGACCCTGCGTGCGATCGCCGCCACGGCCACCGCGTCGGTCGGCGAGAGGATCGCCCCCAGGGCGAAGGCGAGAGCGAGCGGGATGCCGGGCACGAGGGCGGCCGCGACAGCACCCACCGCGAGCGAGGTGACCAGGACCAGCCCGACGGCGAGCGCGAAGATCGGCCTGCGGAACCTCCTGAAGTCGACGTACGACGTCGACAGTGCTTCTCCGAAGACGAGCGGAGCCAGGATGAGTAGGAAGATCTGACCCGCTTCCTCCGGTGCCGAGGGGCCAAAGGGAAGGAGTCCGAACGTCATCCCCGCGACGAGCACCGGGATCGCGATCCCCCACCCGCGCGAGCGCGCAAACGCAGCGACCCCGAGGGCAATGACCAGGCCCGCGAGAAGCCCCTCGGAGAGATCGACCACACCCGCAGGCTAGCGGTCTCCCCCTACGACATCGCCTGAGCGAGCTCACTGGGTGCGGGGCACGCGCAGACGAGGTTGCGGTCGCCGTAGGCACCGTCGATACGTCGCACGGGTGGCCAGTACTTGGTCGAGGTCTGCACACCGGGCGGGTAGGCCGCCGTGCGGCGATCGTAGGCATGATCCCAGTCGCCCACGAGGCTCTCGGCGGTGTGCGGTGCGTGGTGCAGTGGGTTGTCATCCGCGGGCCACTCCCCCGACTCCACCCGGGCGATCTCGTCTCGGATGGCGAGCATCGCGTCGCAGAAGCGATCGAGTTCGGCGAGGCTCTCGCTCTCCGTCGGCTCGACCATGAGAGTGCCCGCCACCGGGAAGGACATTGTGGGGGCATGGAAGCCGTAGTCGATCAGACGCTTGGCGACGTCGTCGACGGTGACGCCACTCGACTTGGTAATGGGTCGCAAGTCGAGGATGCACTCATGAGCGACACGTCCGTGAGCACCCGTGTAGAGGATCGGGTACGCGTCACCGAGGCGTGCGGCAATGTAGTTGGCAGACAGGATCGCCACCGTTGTCGCCTCGGTGATGCCCTCGGATCCCATCATGCGCAGGTAGGCATACGGGATGGGCAGGATGCCTGCCGAGCCCCACGGCGCTCCGCTCACAGGACCCACGACAGGCACCGCGGGCCCCGCCTCAGGGCGCAGGGGGTGAGAGGGCAGGAAGGGCGCGAGGTGGGCACGTACGCCAATCGGGCCCACGCCCGGTCCGCCTCCACCATGTGGGATACAGAAGGTGACCCCGGTGAGTTCGATCAGGAACTTCCCGGTTGTCGGGTTAGGATAGATATTGAAGTTCGAACCCCGGGTTGCATTTTCAGGAGTTTGTCGTTCATCCGGAACAGCAAGGGGGCCAATCACAAGGGAGTCGTTAAGCGAGTTGCAATATTGGCCTGTTGTGGTAATATAGCCATGCATATATCCACCCGGGAAAACTGTTGTGCCTGGCATGTACCTTATTTTCTGACCTGCAATCATTGTTACACGTGCCCCATTCTGAACGGTGAATGTCGTGCCGTTTCCTGCAACATAGAGCACATTCGATGCGTCGTAACAGAGGTCCTGGCCACTTGCAACATTGATGTTTTGCAGTGCCAGCGAATCAACCACCCAGGAAGTGACCTGGAATGCCATGTCGCTGTATTTGACCAGTTCGAAGAACGGCCATGTGATTGTTTGCCAAACAGGCCCGAGGTTTGAAGCCGCACCACAATGGATTGGGAATAGCCAGCGGTTGGCCTCCTGCCACC
>CAJBMR010000010.1 GCA_903954205.1 uncultured bacterium
ATCCCCGAATCCCCCCGCTACCTCGTGGCCATCGGGGAGACCGCCAAGGCCAGCGAGGTGCTCAGCACCATCTACACGGTGGACGTCACGCCCATGGTCCGCGATATCCAGGAGACCCTCCAGGGCGACCACAAGCCACGCTTCTCGGACATCCGCGGGCGCACGCTCGGTCTCATGCCGATTGTGTGGATCGGCATCATGCTGAGCGCCTTCCAGCAGTTCGTCGGCATCAACGCCGTCTTCTACTACTCCAACACCATTTGGGAGTCCGTCGGCTTCTCAGAGTCGCAGGCCTTCCAGACATCGCTCATCACGACCGGTATCAACGTCGTCTTCACCATCGTCGCGATCGCCCTGGTCGATCGTGTCGGGCGCAAGCCACTGCTCCTGGTCGGCTCGGCGGGCATGGTGCTCACGCTGGCCACTCTCACCTGGATCTTCGGGACGGCACCGGTCAACGGTGACGGGCAACCGGTGCTCGCGGACGGTCCCGACATCGTGGCCCTCATCGCCTTCAATACCTACGTTGCCTTCTTCGCCGCGACGTGGGGACCGGTCGTGTGGGTGCTCCTGGGTGAGATATTCCCCAACCGCATCCGTGCGACCGCGCTCGCCGTCGCCGCGTCCGCCCAGTGGATCGCCAACTTCCTCGTCTCCACGTCCTTCCCCGAGCTGGCCGGCATCTCCCTCGGCCTGGCCTACGGCATCTTCACCGTCTTCGCCGTTCTCTCGATCCCCTTCGTCATGAAGTACATCCGCGAGACACGCGGGGTCTCCTTGGAAGATATGGGCGAATTAGAGGGCGCTCGAGCGGCCTAGCGCGGCGAGATCGCCCGCTAGCCATTGAGGATGATCAGGCGCTCCTCGGTCATCTCGCGCACGGTGTAGGCGGGCCCTTCGCGCGTGTTGCCTGAGTCCCTGAGGCCGCCGTACGGCATCTGATCCGCGCGCCAGGTGGGTACCTCGTTGATGAGCACACCGCCGAAGTCCAAAGTTCGCGCGGCCTTGATGGCCTTGGACACATCGGCCGTGAAGACACCTGCCTGGAGCCCGTAGCGCGTGTCGTTGGCCCGCTGCAGGGCCTCGTCGAAGTCCGCGAAGGACTGGATGGCTACGACGGGCCCGAAGACCTCGAGCGCGCAGACGCTCATCTCGGGCGTCGCATCGACGATCACGGTCGGCTGGAGGACGCCGTCGGCTCCGATCTCACCACCGCAGGCGACGCGCCCACCATCGGCGACGGCCTCATCGATCCATGCCTTGACACGGTCACGCTCGCCCTTAGAGATGAGCGCTGAGACATCGGTGGCTTCGTCGAGCGGATCCCCCACCACAAGCGTCTTGACCGCGTCGGTCAACGCCGCGGCGACAGGCTCGACGAGGGACTCGTGCACGAAGATGCGCTGCGTCGAGATACAGGACTGGCCGGCATGCGAGAAGCCCGCGATCTTGATCTTGGCCACGGCGGTCTGCCAGTCACCGTCGGAGTCGATGATGACCGGCGCGTTGTTGCCGAGCTCGAGGCCCACCCGCTTGCGCGGGGCCTTGGCCCGGATGCTCCAGCCCACCTCGGGCGAGCCCGTGAAGGTGATGAGCGCGACGTCGGGGTTGTCGACGAGAGCGCCACCGACGCTCGTGCCGCCGCCCGTGACGATCTGCAGGTAGGCCGGGGGAAGTCCGCATTCCTCGATGAGCATGCGCGCGAGCAGGATCGACGAGAAAGGCGTCTGCATCGCGGGCTTGAGGACGACCGGGCAGCCCGCGGCGATTGCCGGACCGAGCTTGTGAGCCACGAGGTTGAGCGGGAAGTTGAAGGGCGAGATCGCGCCAACGACTCCGATCGGCACCCGCAGGACGAAACCGATCTTGCCCTCGCCCGCGGCGGACGCTTCGAGGGGCACGGTCTCGCCGGTGAG
>CAJBMR010000011.1 GCA_903954205.1 uncultured bacterium
CCGCTGGGATTCATCGCAACAGTGTCGTAGGCCTGGAGGCGCTGGGCTTCCTCGTTCATCTGGGCGACGGTGAGTTCGAACCCGCCATTGGCCTGAGCGAGTGCTGACGCACAGTCGTTGCCGCTTTGCATCATGAGACAGAGGAAGAGCTCGCGGACGGTGTACGTGGCCTCCTCCACCAGGCCCACTCGGCTTCCCTCGACGGCCACGTCGTCGTACGTCGTGGTGTAGACGAGCTCGGGATCCAGGCGAGAAGCGAGCGTGACCGCCGTGAGTGTCTTGAGGACCGAGGCGGGGGGGCGCTGTGCGTGGGGCGCCTTGGCCGCGAGGATTGCACCGCTCTCCAGATCGGCAAGCACCCAGGCGCTCACGGGAACCTCGGGCACGGGATCGGCTGTGGGGCCTGGGTCGACGATCACGTCGCTGCCGGTGAGGAGAGGTCCCCCGATGGGCTCGGCGTAGGCGTGGGGGGCCGCCAGCAGCAGGGGCACCGCGGCAAGGGCGGCGACGGCGGCGAGTGAGCGGCGCATGGTCCGCCCAGACTAACTTCGGTGGGTGCCGGGATGCCTCATCAACGCGGCGTGGCGTGCCTTCAGACGCGGCGGAAGATGAGCGCGCGCTTGACCTGCTGAATGGCCTTGGTCACCTCGATACCGCGGGGGCAGGCATCCGTGCAGTTGAAGGTGGTGCGGCAGCGCCAGACCCCCTCCTTCTCGTTGAGGATCTCCAGGCGAGTCTCCGCAGCGGCGTCGCGCGAATCGAAGATGAAGCGGTGGGCGGCGACGATGGCAGCCGGACCGAAGTACTCCCCGTCGGTCCAGAAGACGGGGCAGGAGGTCGTGCAAGCGGCGCAGAGGATGCACTTCGTGGTGTCGTCGAACACCGCACGGTCCTCCGCGGACTGCAGGCGCTCCTTCGTCGGCTCGTGACCCTCGGGGATGAGGAAGGGCTTCACCGCACGATAGGCGGCGAAGAAGGGTTCCATGTCGACGACGAGGTCCTTCTCGAGGGGCAGTCCCTTGATCGCCTCCACGGTGACCTCACCCGAGCCGAGGTCCTTGATGAGGGTCTTGCAGGCGAGCCGGTTGCGTCCGTTGATGCGCATCGCGTCGGATCCGCAGATGCCGTGACCGCATGAGCGGCGGAAGGTGAGGGTGCCGTCCTGCTCGCCCTTGATCTTCATCAGCGCATCGAGCACGCGATCGGTGGGATACGCCGAGACGACGTACTCCTCCCAGTGCGGCTCCTCGTCGATCTCGGGAATGAAGCGCCGGATCTTGAAGGTGACGTCGCGCGGCTCGATGCGCTCGGGCGTTGCGGCAGTCGCGGTGGTCTCGAGGGTGGCGGTCATCAGTACTTGCGCTCCATCGGCTGGTAGCGGGTGATGGTGACGGGCTTGTAGTCGACGCGAACCGCCGACTCGTCGCCTGCCCCCGGGACGCGATAGGCCATGGTGTGCCGCATGTAGTTGACGTCATCGCGGTTGGGGTAGTCCTCGCGAGCATGGCCGCCACGCGACTCCTTGCGCTCGAGAGCGCCCACGACCGTGACCTCGGCCAGGTCGAGCAGGAAGCCGAGCTCGATGGCCTCGAGAAGGTCGGTGTTGTAGCGCGCACCCTTGTCCTGGACCGCGATGTGGCGGTATCTCCGACGCAGCTCCTGGATGTCGGTGAGTGCCTGCTTGAGCGTCGCCTCGGTGCGGTAGACCTGCGCATTGAGGTCCATCGTCTGCTGTAGGTCGCGGCGGATGGCCGCCACGCGCTCGCCACCCGAGCCCGAGCGCAGACCCTCGACGAGAGAGATGGTGTACGCCGCCGGATCCTCGGGCAGTGGCACGAAGTCGTGCGAGTTGGCGAACTCGGCCGCAACGATGCCTGCGCGACGGCCGAAGACGTTGATGTCGAGGAGGGAGTTGGTGCCAAGACGGTTGGCGCCGTGGACGGAGACGCAGGCCACCTCGCCCGCGGCGTAGAGACCGGGCACGACCGTGTCGTTGTCGGAGAGGACCTCGGTCTCGACGTTGGTGGGCATGCCGCCCATGGCGTAGTGGGCCGTGGGGAAGACCGGCACGAGCTCGGTGACGGGATCGACGCCGAGGTAGGTGCGGGCAAACTCCGTGATGTCGGGCAGCTTGGCCTCGATCTGCTCCTTGGGCAGGTGCGTGAGGTCGAGGTAGA
>CAJBMR010000012.1 GCA_903954205.1 uncultured bacterium
CGTCCGACGTAACCGGTAGGACGCTGCCTCCCAGCGCGCATAGGCGAGCCCGGCCACGCCCAGGAGGGCGCTACCGCCGAGGATCGCCGTCCGCTTCCGCACGAGGGAAGTGTGTCACCGGTGCGCGCCGCGATACCCGGTGGGCGAGGATGACCCCATGAGCGCTCTCAAGGATCAACTGCAGTCTGACCTCACGGCCGCCATTCGCGCCCAGGACGAACTCACCATGGCCACGCTGCGTATGGCCCTGTCCGCCATCACCAACGCGGAAGTGTCGGGCAAGGAGGCGCGCGAACTCAGCGACGACGAGGTCGTCGTCGTGCTCACCAGTGAGGCCAAGAAGCGCCGGGAGGCAGCGGAGTCATTCGACGGGGCGGGCGCCGTTGATCGAGCAGACCGTGAGCGCGCGGAACTCGGCGTCCTGCAGCGCTACCTGCCTGAGCAGCTCACCGAGGACGAGATCAAGGCCATCGTCGCTGACGCAGTCGCTGCCGCTGCTGCTGAGGGCAAGACCGGTCCCGCGGCGATGGGTGTTGTGATGAAGGTGGTGACGCCGCAGATTCGTGGCCGCGCCGACGGTGGGCAGGTCGCCGCCATGGTCAAGGCCGCTCTCGGCTGAGCCGCCCCTGCCGGGCTAGGGCTAGCCCGGTGCCGTGGGCTCGGGACTCGGTTCGGGCGTGGGTGTCGGTTCGGGTGTCGGCTGCGGGCTCGGCTCGGGTGTCGGCTGCGGGCTCGGCGTCGGGGTTGGGCCCGGGCCCGGACCGGGAGTGGGCTTGGGCTGCTTCGACTCCTCGGGCTTGGGCTCCTTCGACTCCTCGGGCTGGGGGAGCGCGAAGGGGATGTAGACCGGTGAGGGGCCAACGCCGCGCACGGGGCCGACGCCCCATTCGTTGAGCAGTTCAAAGGCCGCAGGCATGAGGTTGGCGTGCGCGGCGATCATCGTCTCGCGCCAGATCGGGCCGGGGATCTGGCCACCGGTGACGTAGGAGTAGTACGTGCCGTTGATGGTCACGTCGGTCATGGGGTAGGCGAAACCACCGCGAGGGTCGCCGACCCAGACGGCTGCGGCCACCTGAGGGGTGAAGCCTGCAAACCAGATTGCGGCGTTCTCGTTGGTGCTACCGGTCTTGCCTGCCGCAGGACGATCAGGTAGCGACATGAGCCCGCCGGTGCGGCCCTCGAAGGGTCCATCGATGACGTTGGTGAGAACGCCGGTGACGGCATCGGCGACGTTGCGTGAGATGACCTCTCGACACCGAGGGTCGGGCACGGCGAGGTTGTTGCCGTAGCGGTCGGTGATCTCCAGCACGACGCGTGGCTGGCAATAGGTGCCATGGTTTGCGAACGCGGCGTAGGCACCCGCCATCGAGAGGGGAGAGACCTCCATCGTGCCGAGGGAGAACGTAGGCACCCGTTGCAGCGGATCGCCCGTCGCCAACCGCACGCCCATCTCCTCGGCGATCTCCGCCTGGCGGCACAGCCCGAAGCGCTCGGCCAGGGTGACGAAGTACGTATTGGTGGAGAAGGCGGTGGCCTGGAACATGTTGAGGAAGCCCTCAGAACCGGAGTTGCGCACGGTCACGGGCTCGAAGGGAGTGCCGTCGGTGCAGTTGACGAAGTCCTCGAAGGTCTTGGGGTTGGGAGCGTCGACTCCCTCCATGGGAGAGAAACCCTGCTCGAGCGCCTCCGCGAGCGTGAAGACCTTGAAGGTCGAGCCCGCCTGCATGCCGATCGTGCCACCGAAGTCCTGGTCGACGTTGTAGTTGTACGTCGTCTTGCCGCGACCCTTGAGGCCCCATTCGCGGTTCTGCGCCATTGCGATGACGTTGCCCGTGCCGGGCTCGACGAGCGTGATGGCCGCCGCACGCTGGCTGGGGTCCTTGATGGGGATGTACGACGTCGCGGACTTCATTGCGGCAGCCTGGACATCAGGGTCGAGAGTCGTGCGGATGGTGAGTCCACCGCGGCGCAGGAGCGCTTCGCGCTCGACGAGGGTCTCGCCGAAAGCGACGTCCGCCTTGATCATGCGGATGACGAAGTCGCAGAAGTAGGGAGCGTAGGACGAGGTGCATCCATTGGGCTGGATCGAGGGGTCGATGATCTCCTCGATCCCCACCCGTGCGGCCGCGCTTGCCTCGATGGGCGTGATGAAGCCAGCCTGCGCCATCTCGCCGAGGACGAGGTCGCGGCGCTGCTCGGCCAGGTCTGGATTGCGGGTGGGATCGAAGGCGGTGGGCTGCTGCACGATGCCGGCGAGCGTCGCGCTCTCGACGAGGTTGAGCTCGGCTGCCGGCTTGGAAAAGTAGCGGCGTGCAGCAGCTTCGACTCCGTAGGCGCCGGCTCCGAAGTAGACGATGTTGAGGTAGCGCTCGAGGATCTCTTCCTTGGAGTAGCGCCTTTCGAGTGCCAGCGCATAGCGGATCTCACGGAGCTTGCGCGACGGCGTACGCGCGCGTGCAGCCTCGAGCTCCTCCTCGTTGGACGCACTCGCGATGAGCAGATTCTTGACGTACTGCTGAGTGATCGTGGAGCCGCCCTGTGTGCCGCCCGACTGCGTGCTGTTGGCGACGATCGCGCGCATGGTGCCGCGCAGGTCGATGCCCGGATGGTCGAGGAAGCGAGAGTCCTCAATGGCGACGATGGCCTGACGCATAATCGGCGAGACAGAAGCCAACGGCACTTCAACGCGGTTCTGGTAGTAGATCGTCGCCAGCACCGATCCATCAGCGGCGAGGATCACCGAGCGCTCAGGCAGGTCGGGCGCGTCGAGTTGCGAGGGCAGTGACTCGAAGCTGTCGATGGCCCCTCGGGTGAGCAGCCCGGTCGCAGCGGCCACGGGAAGGACCATCGCCGCGGCCACGGCCCCGGCGACGAGGGCGACGAGGAAGAAGACGCCGAGGCGACCGAGCGCGGCCAGGGGGCGCGCTGCCGCTCCGGGTGCCCTGGCGGGCTCGGGCGGCGAGTAGGGCTCGCTCACGGGACTCCTTGGGGAAGACGTGCGTTCCCAGGGTAGGCGAGTGCCACGCGGGAGTCTTGTCCCACGCGGGTCATGATCTGGCCAAGATCTAGCACAAAAGTACCTATTAGGTTAGGGTCATAAGGACCTGTCTGACCACCGTTGACCCGCGTAGCGTCCCGCCCCACCGGTGAAGCCACTGGGACCCGAGGGGAAGCCGTGCCAAACGGGGCGGCGGGAAGGTGAGGGATGACCTGGTCGACCGAGTGGACCGCACGAGCGGCCTGCCGCACATCCGACCCGGATGCCCTCTTCGTGCAAGGTGCCGCCCAGAACCGCGCCAAGGTGATCTGCCAGGGCTGCCAGGTCCGCACCGAATGCCTCGCTGACGCGCTCGACAATCGCGTGGAG
>CAJBMR010000013.1 GCA_903954205.1 uncultured bacterium
CGCATCTGCGACACCTACGAGGACGTCGTCGAAGAGGTCAACATCACCGTCGTGCACGAGATCGCACACCACTTCGGCATCGACGACGACCGTCTGCACGAACTCGGATACGACTGACAGCGCTCAGATCGGGCTCTAGCCTCTGCTCGTGCCCAAACAAGGAGACATCGCCGTCGCTGGGGACGCTGACGAACACGTCGGCGAAGAAGCCCGGCTGACCGATGCCCAGCGCAGCGGGAGCCCTCGCTCGCTGGCCGCCACATGGGCCGGTGTGCTCCTGGCGCCCGGCACGATCATCACCGGCATGGTCGCCGCCGGCGGCTCCGCCGGCCCCGGTTTCCGGTGGGGCTTCGGCGGACTGGCCCTGGGCGTCATCATCGGGACCGTCGCGGTCGCCTCCATGTCCATATGGGGTCCGCGCACCGGCATGGCACAGATGCCTCTCGGCCGACTGGCCTTCGGTGCCTTGAATGTGGTGCCGCAGGTCTTCCTTATCGCCAGCCTCATCGCCTACAACGCGCTCAATGATCTCTTTGGTGTCGATGCACTCGCGACATCACTCGGCATTCCCTTCATGCTCGCGTTGAGCGCAGTAGTGGCCATCGAGGTGACCGTCGTCATCGTGGGCGTGCGTCTCATGCGGGTCCTGGGCTCGGTCCTCAGCGCGGTCATGCTCGTCATCAGCATCTGGCTGATCGTGGGTGCTTCGGGGGTGTCACCCGCGCCCGAGCCGCCGGGCATGGAGGGCTTCCCCTTCGGACCCTTCCTGCTCGCCGTCGGCCTGGGCCTGAGCGTGTCCATCTCCTGGACCGTGCAAGCGTGCGATCTCTCGCGGGTGCTCCCCTCGCGCTCCTCGCCGCGCGGGGTCTTCGTCTGGGTGTTCATCGGGATGACCATCCCTCTGCTCGTGCTCGGTGGCATCGGGGCCTGGGTCTCCACGGACGCCGCGCTCGACAACCCCATGGTGCGCGTCGACGAATTGCTGGGAGGTGGAGTTGCGGCAGCAGTCGCCCTCGTCGCACTCGGCACGTCACTGGCGATCGCAAACGCCTTCAATGACTTCAGCGCGGGCCTGAGCCTGAAGCAGATGGGGCTGCGACTCCCACGCGTCGTCTGCTCGCTCCTGGTCACGTCCGCGGGAGTGACGCTTGCGCTCGTCGGTCGCAACACGCAACTGGGCCAGTTGACGTCCGACATCATCCTCTTCGCGGGCTACTACACGGCGCCGTGGTTCGGCGTGGTGATTGTCGAGCTCATCCTGCGCTGGAGTGAGCCGCGGCCCTGGGAAACACTGGCGAGCAAGACGCGTGCTGCCGTGGCGGCGTTCATTATTGGATTCATCCTGCTGCTGCCCTTCACGGCGACGCCGCTGGGAAATCAGATCGCCTCCGACTATCCGGTGGCGCTGGGATGGCTCGGCTGGGTCTCTCGCAACGTCCTGGATGGCGGCGATGGGGCCTACCTGGCCGGCGTGGTCTTCGGCGCCGCCCTCTACGCGATCTTCCGTCGTATCGGGCGGACGCCGAACACTGTCACCGTGACTACGTCGGCGTGACGGTGCCGTTCATGTAGACCGCGAGGATGCTGAGCCCGCCTGCGCCGTTGTCGTAGTTGACGTACCAGCGCAACTTGCCGAAGTCCGGCGGTGCCGTCGTCGACTGCATGAGGTTCATCATGACGAGCGGCTGATCGAGCGGGAACTCAGCGGCATGCGTCTTCCGGTACTCCTGGGCGAGCTTGAGTGCCTTGTTGGCGTTGACCTTCAGCGGCTTATCGGTGCCGGTGCTGCCGACCCAGGGGGAGTCGACGACGACCGTCGTGCGGTAGCACAGGCCATCGAAGCGCACCTGTGCGCTCGCCGTGAACTCCGAGCTGCCGTCGACGACCTGCAGGTTGTATGTCACACGATTGGTGGTGAGCGTGGCGGCGTCGGTCGGCTTGGTCATGCTGCCGGGAGCAGCGAGCAGGTCGACCTCCATGCGCGTGGAGGACTTGATGGATGCATCCGAGCCGTACAGCGCCTGGATCCGCTCGAGGACCCGGTCTGACTTGACCTGGCGATCCGCCCTCTCCATGAGGGGAATGACGTTGCCACTCCAGCCGCAGTCCTTCTCCTTGGCCTGGGCCACTCCCGCAGGCGCCAAGCCGACGGCGAGCGCGAGGGCAGCGGTTACCGCGAGGATCCTGCTGCCGCGGACGAGCTGTGTGCGCATGTTGAGCTCCCTTCGGGTCCTGATCCGAGGGTAGCCCTCAGCGAGGCGCAGATGCTCGGCGCAAGCGGTCAGCAGTTGCCTCGCTGACTCCTTCATCGCCTGGCGCCGGGGCTACGGCCACGATGAAGGCGATCCCCTCGGCGTCCGCGCGACGCAGTGCGCCGTAGAGCCCACGCGCATAGGCGTCCATCGACTCTGGTTCGAGCAGTCGCGTGGTGCCTTCGGGCGTGGTGATCTCGTTCGACGCGATGACACCGATGCGGGCTGGTGGGGTGCCGCCCTCGACCGCGGCGTCGACGTATGCCAGGAGCGCCTCGACGTCGGGTGCGAGAGCGATGCTCGCCGCGGGTGCGTAGTGGGAGGGCAGCGCACCGGGCACGCGGATGCCGGAGGTCACGGAGTCCTCGGCTGCGAGTCCCGTCACCCGCTCGATGTCCGCGATGCCGATCCTCCCCGGACGCAGCACACGCGGCTGTGGGCCGGTGCAATCGACGATGGTCGACTCGACGCCCACCTCGCAGGCGCCGCCATCGATGGCGAGGTCCTCCGAGGTCAGCCGATCACCCAGGTCGCCGAGCGCGTGCGCGACGGTCGTCGGACTCACGTGGCCGAAGCGGTTCGCACTCGGTGCCGCGACTCCATGGGGTGCCCCGACGGGATCGAGGTCATCCATGGCGCGCAAAACCGCCAGCGCAAGGGGATGCGCGGGCACGCGCAGGGCCACGGTGTCCTGGCCCCCGGTGACGTCGTCGGTGGCCCGCGCGGAACGCGGGAGGACGAGCGTCAGGGGACCCGGCCAGCATGCTGTGGCCAGCTTGCGCGCGTAGTCAGGGACCTCGCGCACCCACGATCCGGGCGCTGAGGGGTCCAGCGTGGGGTCGGCGACATGCACGATCACCGGGTGGAGCGAGGGACGGCCCTTCGCGGCGTAGATCCGAGCGACCGCTGCCGGATCGTCGGCACGCCCGGCCAGGCCGTAGACGGTCTCGGTGGGCAAGACGACGAGCGCGCCCTGGAGGAGTGCCGCTGCTGCAGCGCGAGGATCCTCGGTCAGCACGCCTATGCACCTGCCCGGGCGTGACGCATCTGGTGCCCACCGCTGCCGAAGGCCTCCGGTGGTGGAGTCGCACCCTGCGTCACGAGGTCGAGTACGCGGAGGTTGAAGTCGCAGTCGGGGATCGCATCCGGGTCATCCGCGCGCAGTACCTCGGGGATCGCGAGGTAGGCATCGCGCGCTGCGGCGTAGCGCTGGCGGGATGCGTCGTAGGAGCCGAGTCGGCCCAGGAGCGCTGCCGCCTCATGTGCACACTCCGCGGCACGCTCGGCGAGCCCGGCCTCGGCGTACGCTGCTCCCGCCGCATCGAGGAGTGAAAGTGCCTCCACCGACTCATGGGGATTGTCGCTTCGCAGGCGCACGATGGCTTCGCCGTGACGTGCATCGGCGGCGCGGACCGGATCCGGCAGGCGCTCTGCCAAGCGGACGGAGGCCGCGAAGGAATCGGTGGCTGCCCCCGCTTCGCCGAGGAGGTCGTACGCCGTGGCGCGTGTGGCGAGCAGGTCCGCCTCACTTGCGCGGTCGTCGATCGCGCGGGCAGACATGAGTGCGCCGTCGATCACCTCGATGGCCTGCCGCCCGTGGTCACGCTCGGCAAGGCGCCAGGCCAGCCCGGGTGCCGCTGCCACGACTGCGCGATGATCCTCGAGGGCGCGGAATCCATCGAATGCCGCCCGCAGTGTGGCGTCGGCCTCATCGTCCATGCCTTGCGCGGCGAGTGCCGCACCCAGCACCTGGCGTGCACGCGCGGTGAGCGCTGGGTCGTCGTCGGAATCTCGGATGACGACGAGTGCCTCTCGCATCGCTTCGTCGTAACGACCCTCGTCGACAAGGTGCGCAGCGCGCTCGTAGCGTGCTGCGCGACGGTCTTCATCCGTGAGACCGGGATCGCGCAGCGAGCGGTCAAGTGCACCCAGGGCCTCCGCGCCCGCACCGTCGGACC
>CAJBMR010000014.1 GCA_903954205.1 uncultured bacterium
CCGGGCGTGGGCCAGGAGTGGGATGGCGTCGTACGCCGCGGAGCCAAGCTCCTGCATGCCTTCGCGGAGTGCGTCGTACCCCGTGTCACGGTCGTCACCCGCAAGGCCTACGGCGGCGCCTTCGTCGCCATGAACTCCGCCTCCCTCGGCGCGACACGCGTCTACGCCTGGCCCGGGGCCGAGGTCGCTGTGATGGGCTCCGTGGCCGCGGTCCGTGTGCTGCACCGCCGGCGCCTGGCCGAGGCCACCGATGAGGAGGCACGGGCTCAACTGGAGCTCGAGCTCGCCGCGGAGCACGACATCATCTCCGGCGGCCTCACCCGTGCCATTGAGATGGGTGTGGTGGATGAGGTGCTTGAACCGGATCGGACGCGCACCACTGTCGCGCGCGCCCTGCTTGACACACCCGGCGTGCGCGGGGCGCACGGCAACATCCCGCTGTAGGGAATCGCCGTCACAGCGGTGGCTGTGATGAGATACCGCCATGAGCGCACTCCTCGATGCCCTTGATGACGGACCCCTGCTCGGCGACGGAGCCATGGGCACGATGCTGCAGGACCTTGGCAATGACGAGGGCGGCGCTCCCGAGTTGTGGAATGTCGAGCGCATCGATGTCGTCGAGGGGGTGCTCGAGGGCTACGCCGCGGCCGGCTCGCGCCTGATCACGACCAACACCTTCGGTGGCACCCGTGCGCGACTGCAGATGCACGGGCTCGAGGATCGCGTCGAGGAGCTGAACCAAGCGGCGGCCGAGCTCGCGCGCCGTGTCGCGGATAGGCATCCCGTGACCTTTGTTCTCGGCGATATCGGACCTTCCGGCGAACTCATGGAGCCCATGGGCGATCTCACCATCGATTCCGCGGCCGAGTTGTTCGGCGAGCAGATCCGCGGCCTGGTCGCCGGCGGCGTCGACGGCATCCTCATCGAGACGATGAGCGACCTGTCCGAGGTCGAGGCTGCCGTGACGGCGGCCCGCAAGGAGGCACCGGGGCTGCCCGTCTTCGCCACGCTCAGCTTCGACACCAACCTCCGCACGATGATGGGCGTCTCCCCCGCCATGGCTGTGCAGGCCCTTGCGGAGATGGGCGTCGACGTCCTGGGGGCCAACTGCGGTCGCGGTCTTGATGAGATGCGCATCATCGCTGCCCAGCTGGCCGAGGCAGGTGCGGGCCGCGTGCGCCTCATGGTGCAGTCCAATGCAGGACTGCCCAAGCTCCAGGGCGACACCTTCGTCTTCGATGGCACGCCCGAGGAGATGGCGGGCTACGCCGTGGAGATGCGCGACCTCGGGTTCACGGTCATCGGTGCGTGCTGCGGTTCGACCCCTGCGCACATCGCCGCGATGCGCGAGGCCCTCGCCTAGCCGACGCGTTCATCCGAGGCGAGGGCTGCGGTGGCGAGCGCGGACGCCGCCCACTGGAGCGCAGCCTCGCGCTTCGCGCATTTCACGGTGCCAGCGACACGCATTCCACGTCCGCGGGCACTCCCTCGGGCACATTGAAGCTGCCCATTGAGATTCTCTGCCACTTGCCACTGGAATCACGTAGGTACGTGGCCAGACGCGGTGTTGCCGTGTCCCGGAACTCCTCCCCCTCAATGACGACACCGTCCACCACAACGTCGTAGGAGACGACGACGACATCACCGTTACGCGCGACCCCGACGTTGTCGAATTCGTATGACTTGGCGGGAGTCCAGTCGTCGATCGTCGCCTCGTCGGTTGTCGGCCATCCCTGCCCGTTAGCGAACTGCACCTGAGCGGCGGGGGACTGCCCGACCTCATCTGTCGGTTTCCCCGTTGCGTTGGCGGCCTCCCACTCCACGAGCGACATGCCTAGGGCCAGGTCTTCCGCGCTCGTGTTGGGTGTCTCGCCCTTGACGACAATGGGGTCCTGCTCGCAGATTGCTGCGATCGCCTTGTTGAAATTGGCGTAACTCACCATCACCCAATGACCCAGCCCCTCGTCCCAGCGCAGCACCACAATGCGCGGAGCCTTCTCCTCTGACAAGACCACGCCCGCATCCGGCGACGTCGCACCGGCCTGGCTGACGAAGAAACGAATGACGCGGATGTCCTCACCCTCGGTGAAAACCACGCGCTTCGGATGCCGGCGGAGTTGCTGGAGCAGATGGGGAATGACGTTCGTGCCGGACTCGGGCTTCATGGAAAAATCGGACATGGAAAAGACGGCGCTTGCACCGCAGAGGCAGACTAGCCTGTAATCCACCGATCTTTCAACCCGTTTCCTTCCGCGTTTTATGCCTGCCGATTACCACAC
>CAJBMR010000015.1 GCA_903954205.1 uncultured bacterium
ATGATCATCGTCGACGTCGCCGTACACCTCTTCGACCTCGCACGCTTCTTCATGGGTGAGCCCGAATCCCTCTACGCCGAGGCGCTCAAGGTCAATCCGCGCATCGTGGGCGAGGACGTCGCGACAGTCATGATGCGCATGCCGGGGGCCACTGCGATCGCCGACGCCAGTTACGAGACGTTCGCCGACCACTCGGCCTACCCCCAGGCCTTCGTCACCCTCGAGGGCACACGTGGCGTGATCACGCTCGGGCCCGACTATCACCTCCAGGTGGTCTCCCACCCGGTTGATGTCGGTGACTCCGCCGCCCGCATGACCGGGGCCACGGTGATCGATGAGGATCTGCAGATCCCCGAGCACACCTGGGCATCGCGCCCGTGGAATGGCATCCAGGACAGCGTGGTCACACTCCAGCGGCACTGGGTGGACTGCCTGCGCACCGGCCGCACGCCCGAGACGAGCGGTGCCGACACCCTGCGCACGATGGAGCTCACGCTCGGTGCCTACAAGTCGCTCGAGACGGGCCTGCCCTACCGGGTCGGCAGCGCGGGCTGAGCATGGCCACCCCACTCGTCGCGGGCCCACTGCGCCTGGACTACGACTCCGGGGACATCCGCTGCGTGCGGCTCGGCGACGAGGAGATCCTCCGCCGGATCTACGTCGTCTTCCAGGATCGCAACTGGACCGCCCGGCCCTGGCGAATAGTGAGCGAGGAGATCGACGACCGGGGTGACTCCTTCGCCATCCACATCACCGCACTGGGAAGCTTCGACGCCGAGCCCTTCACGACGACGGTCGACATCGAGGGGTTGGCAGACGGCACGCTGCGCTACTCGATCCGCGGTGAGGCGAGCGCACCCTTCCTGCGCAATCGCCTCGGGATCTGCGTGCTGCATCCCATGCACGGCTTCGCAGGACGTACCTGTGAGATCACCCACGCAGACGGCAGCGTGGAGATGAGCGCGTTCCCGGATGCCCTTTCGCCGCACGAGCCCTTCCTCGACATCGCGGCGATGACCTATCCCGTGGGCTTGAGTGGGCGCGCGCGCATCGACTTCGCCGGGGAGGTCTTCGAGACCGAAGACCACCGCAATTGGAGCGACGCGTCCTACAAGACCTACTGCACCCCGATCTCGCTGCCCTTCCCCGTCGAGGTCCATCCCGGCGATGTCGTGAGCCAGTCGGTCACCCTGACACTCACCGACGTACCCGCACAGGCACCCGAGCCCCTCGCGGAGGGGGCCGTCGAGATCGTGGTCAACGCCGACCCTCGGCCTCTACCCGGCATCGGCGTACATCTCACCGCTGCTCCCTGGACGCAGCAGGAGACCGCGTTCCTGCGCTCCCTCGCACTTGGTCACGTCCATGCCGACGTCGACGCTTCAGGACCCAACGCAGTCGAGCGCATCCGCGACATCACGGGGCGTGCGCGCGCCCTGGGAACTCGCGTGTTCATCGCCCTGCACAGCGCCGAGGAGCCCGATCCCTCGCTTGCAGTGCCGCTGGCCGATGCCGGCGACACCCTGGCCGGGCTATGGGTCATCCATCCGGGAGAGAAGGTGACCTCGCGCGCAACCCTCGACGCCTGGCGCTCGCGCCTGGGGCCCGAGCTGCCGTGGGGCTGCGGCACTGATCTCTACTTCACCGAGCTCAACCGACAGCCGCCTGACACCACGGGACTGGAGTGGACGACCTTCTCCGTCAATCCGCAGGTGCACTCCTTCGATGACCGCACGGTGCTGCAGAACACCGCCACGCTCGGGGTCATCGCCGCCGAAGCCCCGCGCCTGACCGGCGACACCGGGATCCACGTGGGACCCATCTCCCTGCGGCCGCGCTTCAACCCCAACGCCACCGACCCCGATGCGGATGTGAGCAGCACGGACCTCCCCGCCGATGTGGATGGTCGACAGCCCACATGGTTCACGGCTGCGTGGGCAGCACTCGCCTTGCGCAGCATGAGCTCGGCCTCGACCATCCGCGCCGTCACGCTCTTCGAGGACCTGGGCTGGAAGGGACTGCGTGCGCGTGACGCAGGCCCCGAGGATCCGGCGTTCGACTGCCGTCCTGGCGAGGTGTTCCCCGTGGCAGAGGTCGTGCGCGCGGTCGCCGGAGCCACCCTCCTCCTGCCCACCACCTCGAGTGATCCCGAGGCCGTCGACGGGGTAGTCCTCGATGGCCCCGAGGGAAGACGCGCCATCATCGTCAACCTCACGGACACCCCGCGCGAGGCGCTGCTCATCGGCGCTGCGGATGCCCGCGTCGCGCTCCAGCCCCATCATGTGTTGTTCGTCGACCTGCCTGGGAGGGCATCGTGACCGATCCGCTGTTTGATCTGACCGGCCGACGGGTGCTCATCACGGGAGCCGGAGGCGCACTCGGCTCGGTCATGGCGCGCGCCTTCGCTGATCGCGGGGCACACGTGGGCGTCCACGATCTGTCACCCGAGCGAGTCGGTCCGATCGTCGAGGCCATCCGATCGGCGGGCGGGACGGCGGTAGAGGTCGTTGGCGACGTCTCCACCGCCGACGGGTCGAGCGCGGTCGTGCGGCAGGGGGCCGATGCCTTGGGTGGCCTCGACGTCCTCCTCAACGGCGTCGGAATCAACCGGCGCAAGCCAATCGAGGAGGTGACACCGGAGGACTTCGACGCCATCGTCTCGGTCAATCTCCGCGCCATCTTCTTCGCGAGCCAGGCCGCTCACGCGATCATGCGCCCGCAGGGCAAGGGCTGCATCGTCAACCTCAGTTCACTCAGCGCCCGATTCAGCTTCAACACGATCTCGGTGTACGCCGCCACGAAGGCAGGTGTCACGTCTCTGACGCGCAGCTGCGCACGCGAGTGGGCAGCAGACGGCATCCGCATCAACGCGATCGAGCCCTTCGTCATCAAGACGGAGTTCACCAAGCCACTGTGGGGCGAGGAGCATCGACAGAAGTGGTTCGACCACGTGACACCGATGGGGCGACTCGGCGTACCGGAGGATCTCATCGGCTCGGTCGTCTATCTCGCCAGCGACGCCTCGTCGTGGGTCACCGGTCAGACGATCGTGCTCGACGGCGGGCTCACCATCGGCGCGGACTGGGATTCCTTCCGCGACATGTGAGAGGCCTACTCCACTCTGATGATGCGAGCGACTCCGCCACTCACGTCGATGAAGACGACCTGGACCTCGACGAGATTCGGGCACTCACTCGGCCCGCGGCCGTAGACGGTCACGTCGCCGACGTTGGCATTGCCCGGTATGGAGACGGTGCCGCCATAACTGCATTCGTCGTTGATGTTCACGACTCGCGAGGGACTCATCGCGTACTGGCCGTCCGCCAGGCCAGTCTTCGCGTTGATTGCAGGGTCGAGGCTGGAAGCCACATTCGCGGTGAAGATCACGCCGAATATGGCCAGTCCGGCGATCACGATGCCGGCGATGATAGACACACCGATGTTGATCCAGGCGATGATGCGCGTCGCAGTGTTGAGTCCCGCACCGCCTACGCGGCCATCTGAGGCTGCGATCTCCTTGCTCGACGAGTGGGCTAGCACCAGGGCGACGATCGCGGCGATGATGGGGCACACGACCCACGACACGATGGCGAGGACGAGTCCGATGATGGCGTTGGTCGAGGTAATCGGTCCCCCGGCCTGCGGCACCCCAGGCGTGGCACCTGCGGAGGGAGCGTTCGCCATCCAGACAGTGCCGTCCCAGTAGCGCTGTTGGCCGGGGGCCTGCGGGTCGGGGTACCAGCCGGCGGGAGCAGGCGGGATGGGATTCTCTTCGCTCATGTCTTCGACCTTAGGTGCGACCTAGGTCATGGACCGGCTACGGCGCGGTCACAAAATGCGAGCGCTGCTCTCCTAGACCGCTGATTCCAGCCGTCACGACCTGACCGGTCTGCACCCACGCGGGCTCTGCCATCCCCATGGCCACCCCGGGCGGCGTGCCAGTGTTCACGAGGTCACCGGGATCAAGGACGAGGAATTGACTGATGTAGTGCACGAGCACATCGACCCCGAAAATCATGGACGTCGTCCTGCCGGTCTGGCGGCGCCCCCCATCGACGTCGAGCCAGACGTCGAGGCCCGCGGCCATATCGACCTCGTCGGTCGTCACCAGCCAAGGACCCAGCGGGTTGAAGGTCTCCGCCGACTTGCCCTTCATCCACTGGCCACCGTGATCAAGCTGGAAGGAACGCTCCGACACGTCGTTGGAAACAACGAACCCGGCGATGTGCGACCAGGCATCGGCGGGTGAGTCGAGGTAGCGGCAGGTAGATCCGATGACGATGCCGAGCTCAACCTCGTAGTCGACCTTGGTCGCGCCGCGCGGGATGTGCACGTTGTCAGTGGGACCGATGACGGTGTTGGGGGCCTTGTTGAAGAGCAGCGGCTCCTCCGGGATCGCCATCCCCGACTCTGCCGCGTGGTCGGCGTAGTTGAGGCCCGCGCACACCAGATGGCCCGGGCGTGCGATGGGAGCTCCCAGACGGGCCTCGGCCGGCAGGGTCGGCAGCGACGCGATCTCCCCCGCTGCCCAGCGACGCTGCAGA
Organism: uncultured bacterium; assembly: GCA_903954205.1. Classification (GTDB taxonomy): domain Bacteria; phylum Actinomycetota; class Actinomycetes; order S36-B12; family S36-B12; genus Mxb001. The sequence continues at coordinate 4,545 of CAJBMR010000015.1, forward strand.
TCGGCGATGCCACCTGCCGCGAAGAACGCCGAGTCGAAGTCGGTGGTGATCGACGACACGTCGTACCGCTGGCCTTCGGCACCCAGCACAGCGGGCACTTCGGCGCCTGCCGCGCCGACGCGGATGAGTTTCACGATCGAACCTTCCGTCGTTGAGTGGCGGGTTGTGACACGCGACACGCCGTAAAGCGGCGGAACAACCCGCCACTCAACGAACTAGTCGCAGACGGCGCCGCGACTCGCGGAGCCCACCAGCTTGGCGTACTTCGCCAGGACCCCCCGGGTGTAGCGCGGCGGCAGTGGCGCAAAGTCCGCCCTTCTCCGCGCGAGCTCGTCATCGTCGACGAGCAAGTCGAGCGTGCGCGACGGAATATCGATGCGGATGCGGTCCCCTGTCTGCACGAGCCCGATAGGGCCTCCATCGACCGCCTCGGGAGAGACATGGCCCACGCACAGGCCCGTCGTGCCGCCCGAGAATCGTCCATCGGTGATGAGGAGCACGTCCTTGCCGAGGCCTGCACCCTTGATGGCGCCGGTGATCATGAGCATCTCGCGCATGCCCGGGCCACCCTTGGGGCCCTCGTAGCGGATGACGATGACATCGCCCGCCTGGATGGTGCCATCCTCCAGTGCCGCCATCGCGGCCTGCTCGCGCTCGAAGACGCGTGCCGTGCCCTCGAAGGAGTCGACCGGAACGCCGGCGTTCTTGACCACGGCGCCCTCGGGAACCAGCGAACCGCGCAGGATGGTGATGCCGCCGGTCGGCGCGAGTGGATCACGGGTCGCGCGCAGGATCTCGCCATCGGGATCCGGCGGCGAGATATCGGCAAGATTCTCCGCGACCGTCTTGCCCGTGACCGTGAGGCAGTCACCGTGGATGAGGCCGGCGTCGAGGAGGGCGCGCATGACGACGGGGACTCCGCCGACGCGATCCACATCGCTCATGACGTAGCGGCCGAAGGGCTTGAGGTTGCCGAGGAGCGGCACCTTCGACCCGATGCGATGGAAGTCCTCCATCTCCAAGTCGACATTCGCCTCGTGCGCGAGCGCGAGGAGGTGAAGCACGGCGTTGGTGGACCCACCGAAGGCCATGAGTACGGCGATCGCGTTTTCCAGCGACTGGCGCGTGATGATGTCGCGCGTGGTGATGCCCTGGCGGATGAGTTCGACAACCGCCTCGCCCGACTTGCGGGCGTAGCCATCACGCCGACGGTCGACGGCCGGCGGTGCGGCAGAGCCGGGCAGTGACATGCCCATCGCCTCGGCCGCACTCGCCATGGTGTTGGCGGTGTACATCCCGCCACAGGCGCCCTCTCCCGGGCAGATCGCGCGCTCGATGGCGTCGACGTCCTCGCGCGACATGAGTCCGCGCGCGCACGCTCCGACGGCCTCGAAGGCGTCGATGATCGTGACTTCCTTTTCCGAGCCATCCGACATCTTGGCGAAGCCCGGGAGAATGGATCCGGCGTAGACGAAGACACTGGCGAGATCCAGTCGTGCCGCCGCCATCAGCATGCCCGGAAGGCTCTTGTCGCAGCCCGCGAAGGTGACCATGCCATCGAGACGCTCAGCCTGCATCACGGCCTCGACCGAGTCGGCGATGATCTCGCGGCTCACGAGCGAGAAGTGCATCCCCTCATGGCCCATGGAGATGCCGTCGGACACGGAGATCGTGCCGAACTGCATCGGAAAGCCACCCGCAGAGAACACTCCCTCCTTCGCCGCAAGGGCAAGGCGCGCCAGCGAGAGATTGCACGGGGTGATCTCGTTCCAGGAGGAGGCGATGCCGATCTGAGGCTTGACGAAGTCCTCGTCACCCATCCCCACGGCCCGGAGCATGCCTCGAGCAGGGGCGCGCTCGAGCCCATCGGTCACATCACGACTGCGCGGCTTCATATCGGACATGCCATCCACCTTAGGACACGATGACGTGGGCGAGCGGGGACCCTGATTCCCAGCGTTCGACCTGCTGGCGCACCACCCGCCCGATGCGCGGGAGGAAGGCCGTGGTGTTGCCGCCGACATGCGGGGAGATCAACACCCCGGGCGCACGCCACAGCGGATGGTCCGCCGGCAGCGGCTCGGGATCGGTCACGTCGAGAGCGAAGGAGAGGCGCCCGGCCTCCGCGAGCATCGCCGCGGTGTCGACGATGGGACCGCGGGCAACATTGACCAGCAATGCGCCGTCGTGCATCCGGGAGAGGAACACCGCGTCCACCAGACCCCGCGTGCTGTCATCCAAGGGCACGGCGATGACGATGACGTCCGCCGAGGGCACGAGCGATGCGAGTTCCTCCCGAGCGCGAACGCCGTCTCGTGCAGTGCGCCCCACGAGGGTGACCTCGCACTCGAAGCCCTCGAGTCTGCGCGCAAGCGCCTGGCCGATCCCGCCGGCGCCGATGATGAGCACGCGCTTGTCGGCGAGCGCGTCGTAGCGATCGTGCATGAATTCCCCGGAGGGCATCGCGCGGGCCATGTCGTCGATGCGGCGCAGTCTCGCCAAGATGAGGCCGACGGCGAGCTCGGCCGTGCTCGCGTCATGCACGCCCGAGGCATTGCACAGCGTCACACCCGCGGGCAGATGCGCGAGGGCGTGCTCGTATCCGGCCGTGGGGAGCTGGCACACCTCGAGCTCGGGCAGTCGCCCCATCACCTCGAAAGCCCACTCCCCCGCCATGTAGGACGGCACATAGAAGCGAGTCCCGGCCGGCGGCTCTGCTGGCTCGCCATCCCAGATGACCACGTCGTCACGCCCGACATAGTCGGCGATCTCGCGCGGCAGGACGATCACGCACCTACCCCACCACATTTGGCAAGCGGAGCATCGCCCAGGTCGCGCCCGGCACGTGGTCCACGCATAGTGGAGGTATGCGAACTCTGTCGGCCCTCGCAGCCTGCGCGCTCGCCCCACTCGTCCTCGTGGCGTGCTCATCCGGGACAACCGTGTCGGGACCGACACCGGCGACTCCCTCCGCGGAGCCGCCCGGAGTGAGCGTGGTCGCCGACCTCGGCTCGGACCTCGTCTCGCCCTGGGGACTGGCGCGACTGGCCGACGGATCCGCATTCGTGAGCGAGAGGGACACGGGCCGCATCGTCCAGGTGGCAGGAGACGGATCCCAGACCGAGATCGCCCAGATCCCGCAGGCCGCGCCGGACGGGGAAGGTGGGCTCCTCGGCATCGCCATCGATCCGAGCGGCGCCTGGCTCTACACCTACGTGACCACCACATCGGACAACCGCGTGATCCGCGTGCCACTCGATGATCCGAGCGCAGCGCCCGAGGACATCCTCACCGGCATCCCCAAGGCCGGCATCCACAACGGCGGGCGGATCGCCTTCGGTCCCGACGGTGATCTCTACGTCGCTACGGGCGACGCGGGACAGCCCGAACTCGCTCAGGACCCGGCCTCTCTCGCCGGCAAGATCCTGCGCGTGGATCCCGAGGGCGGCGTACCCGACGACAATCCCTTCCCTGCATCGCCCGTGTGAAGCCTGGGCCACCGCAATGTGCAGGGCCTCGCCTTCGACTCGCAGGGGCGCCTCTGGGCGACGGAGTTCGGTTCGAAGGATGCCGATGAGCTCAATCTCATCGAGCCCGGCGCCAACTACGGCTGGCCCCTTGTCGAGGGCACCGGCAACGACCCTGCGTACGTGAACCCGCAGGCCCAGTGGACTCCGACCTCACTCGCCTCGCCGAGCGGCCTGGCGATCGTCGACGACGTGGCCTACGTCGCATCACTGCGCGGCGAGGTCCTCTGGCAGGTGCCGCTGGTAGATGGTCGCGCTGCCACGCCGATCGCACTCGACCTCGGCGACCTCGGCCGACTCCGCACCGTCGAGGCACTGCCCGACGGCTCGCTGTGGCTCATGACGTCCAACACCGACGGTCGAGGGGATCCGCGGGATGCCGACGACCGCATCCTCGTCTTGAAACTCGCGGCGTAAATCGGTGATGGTCCGCTGGCCGATGTGGTGAGTGTTCTCCGGTCGGAATGAGTCACCGGGTGGCACTTTCTGACCAGAGAACCTCCCGATGCGCGCCAGCTCTCGTTGGCGCCGGACCCGATGCGCGTCAGTTCTCGCTGACGCCGAGGCGCTCGAGCAGAAGCGCCCGCACCTTGCCCGCATCCGCCTGGCCTCGCGTCGACTTCATGACCGCGCCCACGATGGCACCCGCGGCCTGCACCTTCCCGGACCGGATCTTCTCCGCGACATCGGGTTGGGCGGCCAGAGCCTCGTCGATAGCCGCGAGCAGCGCACCATCGTCGGATACGACAGCCAGTCCGCGGGCGGCGACGACCTCGTCGGGCGTGCCCTCCCCCGCGATCACGCCTTCGAAGACCTGACGCGCCAGCTTGTCGTTGAGCGCACCCGACGCGATGAGCTCCTCCACGCGCGCGATGTCCGCGGACGTCACCGCGAGCGAGGCCGGCTCCACACCGGACTCGTTGGCGATGCGCGTGAACTCCCCCGCCCACCACTTGCGCGCGGCATCAGGCGCCACGCCCGCGGCGACGGACTCTTCGACGAGCTCAAGCACACCGGCATTGACGAGCGTGGCCATCTCGAAGTCGCCGATCCCCCAGGCCTGCGCGAGACGCGCACGATGCACCGACGGCTGCTCCGGCTGCGTGCGGCGCAACTCCTCCACCCATTCGCGGGCGGGCGCGATGGGCACGAGATCGGGCTCGGGGAAGTAGCGGTAGTCCTCCGCGTGCTCCTTGGAGCGGCCCGGCGTGGTGACGCCGGTGTCCTCATGGAAGTGGCTCGTCTCCTGCACAACACGGCCACCGGACTTCAGGACCCCTGCCTGACGCTCGACCTCTGAGCGCACGGCGCGCTCGACCGAGCGCAGGGAGTTGACGTTCTTGGTCTCTGAGCGCGTGCCCCACGGATCGCCCGGCAGGTTGAGCGAGAGGTTGGCGTCACACCGCAGCGAGCCTTCCTCCATCTTGACGTCAGAGACGCCGAGGCCGCGCATGATGTCGCGCAATTCGGTGACGTAGGCGCGTGCCACCTCGGGGGCCAGGGCACCCGTGCCTGTCACCGGCTTGGTGACGATCTCCACGAGCGGGATGCCCGCGCGGTTGTAGTCGACCAGGGAGTAATCGGCACCGTGAATGCGCCCGGTCGCGCCACCCGCATGCGTGAGTTTGCCGGTGTCCTCTTCGAGATGCACCCGCTCGATGCCGACGCGCACGACCATCGGGCCGTCATCGGTGGGCACCGTGACGTCGAGATAGCCGTCGACGCAGAGCGGCTCGTCGTACTGGCTGACCTGATAGTCCTTGGGCATGTCGGGGTAGAAGTAGTTCTTGCGTGCCATCCGGCACCACTCGGCGATGGAGCAGTTGAGCGCAAGGCCGATGCGGATCGTCGACTCGATCGCCATGGCATTCATCACCGGCATCGAACCGGGCAGGCCGAGGCAGATGGGGCACACCTGGGTATTGGGTGGAGCGCCGAAGGCGGTGGGGCACCCGCAGAAGATCTTGGACTCCGTGCCGAGCTCGACGTGGACCTCCATGCCGATGACGGGCTCGAACTCCGCGACAGCGTCGGCGTAGGGAATGGGTGCGCTCACAGCGACGGCACCTCCTCGATCAGCAGGTGTCCCCATCGGTCGCGAAGCGCACCCTCGAGCGCGCCGCCGACGAGGTAGAGACGGTCGTCGGCCATGGCCGGAGCCATGATCTGCATCCCGACCGGAAGCGAATCCTCAGGCGCGAGGCCGACCGGGAGTGACATCGCGCAGTTGCCGGCCATGTTGACCGGGATCGTGGCGACGTCGTTGAGGTACATCGCGAGGGGGTCGTCGACCTTCTCACCGATGCGGAAGGCGGTCGTCGGCGCCGTGGGAGAGACGAGTACGTCGCACTGGGCGAAGGCGGCCTCGAAATCGCGCTGGATGAGGGTGCGGACCTTCTGCGCCTGGCCGTAGTAGGCGTCGTAATAGCCGCTCGACAGGGCGTAGGTGCCGAGCATGATGCGTCGCTTCACCTCGGGACCGAATCCTGCCTCTCGCGTCAGCGACATCACCTCCTCGACCGACCGATCACCGTCGTCGCCGACGCGCAGGCCGTAGCGCATGCCGTCGAAGCGCGCGAGATTGGAGGAGCACTCGCTCGGAAGGATGAGGTAGTACGCGCCGAGGGCGTACTCGAAGTGCGGGCATGACACCTCGACGACCTCGGCACCGAGGTGCTCGAGGATCTCCACAGCCTCGCGGAAGCGCTGCTCCACTCCCGCCTGATAGCCCTCGCCGGTGAGCTCGCGCACGAGCCCAATGCGCATGCCGCGCACATCGGCGCGCGCAGCGGCGGCGACGACATCGGGCATGGGGTCGGGGATCGAGGTGGAGTCGCGAGGGTCATGACCCCCGATGACGGAGTGCAGGAGGGCGGCATCCATGACCGTGCGGGTGCAGGGGCCAGCCTGGTCGAGGCTCGAGGCAAGTGCGACGAGTCCGTAGCGCGAGACTCCGCCGTACGTCGGCTTGACGCCGACCGTGCCGGTGACGGCCGCAGGCTGACGGATGGAGCCGCCCGTGTCGGTGCCGATCGCGAGAGGAGCCTCGAAGGACGCGATGGCCGCAGCCGAGCCTCCTCCGGATCCGCCGGGGATGCGATCGAGGTCCCAGGGATTGTGCGTCGGGCCGTACGCCGAGTGCTCGGTGGAGGAGCCCATCGCGAACTCGTCCATGTTGGTCTTGCCGAGGATGGGAATCCCTGCAGCGCGCAAGCGCTCGACGACCGTGGCGTCGTAAGGGGGTCGCCAGCCCTCGAGGATGCGCG
>CAJBMR010000016.1 GCA_903954205.1 uncultured bacterium
CTGCAGCACGAGGCCACGACTCTCGCTCAGTGCGATGAGCTGTGCGACCTCGGACCGGGAATGTCCCAGCGGCTTCTCGGAGAAGACATGCTTGCCGGCCTCGAGAGCAGCGGCGACGATCTCGCCGTGCGATCCGGGTGTGAGCACCAGGACGGCATCGACATCGGGGGACGTGACCACCTCACGCCAGTCGTGCGCGGCCAAGACGTCACCGGGGAGGCGTGCGGCGACCTCGACTGCGAGATGTGCCGAGGCATCGCACACGGCTGTCACCGTGAAGTCAGCGCGCAGCGTCTCGAGGTTGGGCAGGTGCACGGCCTGGCTGATGAGGCCGAGGCCGACGAGTCCGACCCGAATGGGCGCCACGGCACTGCCTCCCTCCCAGAGACCACTCCTGGGGGTGCACTCTCATGCACTGGTTCGCGAAAGTCAACACTGGTTTGAATACAAACCACCGTGCTAGTGTCGCGCCACCATGCGAGCGGGCACAGATGATCGTCCAGGGGGGCGCAGTCCGTCGCTGAGCGCGTACCGAGCACTCGCCTCGAGTCTCGCCTCAGGCAGATGGCCCCCTGGTTCGCTGCTGCCCAGCGAACGCGCACTCGCCGAAGAACTCGGGGTCGGACGCACCACCTTGCGCCATGCGCTCAAGGAACTCGCCGACGCGGGAATCCTCGAGCCTGCCCCGCAGCGCGGCTGGTTCGTCGCGCGCGCCTACATCAGCGAGGGTCCCAATGTGCTCATGGGCTTCTCCGAGGGAGCTGCCGCACGTGGACTCACTGCCGGTTCGCGCACGGTGTCGCAGGTGCTACGCCCCTGCTCCTTCGAGGTCGCCGAACTGCTCGGGGTCCCTCCGGCGTCGGATGTCGTCGAACTCGAGCGCGTGCGCACGCTCGATGGTCTTCCCGTGGCAGTGCAGTCCATCTCGCTCCCCCACAAGCTTGTCCCGGGTCTGGAGTCGCGATCCCTCGAAGGCGTCTCCTTGTATCGCCTACTCCACGAGGCCTACGGCCTGGTGCCGTCACGCTGCGACTACACGCTGCAGGCGGAGGCGGCCTCGGATCACGTGGCAGCGCTCCTCGAGGTCCCCGTGGGATCCCCCGCGTTGGTCGGCCACGAGGTGACCGTCGACAGCTCCGACCGCGTGATGGCCGCGGGCCGCATGATCTATCGCGGCGATGCCTACCGCTTCACCTCCACACTCTTCCGCATCTAGTCACACACTTAAGGAGGCTCTATGGCCCGCCGAGCGACACCGCGGCCCGTCTTCGACCAGCCGCATGTGATCACCGACTCCAACGTCGTGCGCCACCTGTGGGGCGACGCGGAGTCCGGCTACGTCGGAGATGAAGTACTGCTCTCCACGCAGCAGTTGCACGCACTGATCTTCACCCTGCCCCCCGGCGGGCGCTTCGGGCACTCCGCGGACAACCGGACCGTCTTCGCCGCCGACGAGGTCTACGTCGTCCTCGAGGGCACGATCGCCGTCATCGACCCCGCCATCGGGCAGGTGGTCAAGGCCACCGCCGGCGACGGCGTCTTCTTCCGCCGCGACACCTGGCACCACGGTGTCAACTGGGGCACCACACCCGTGCGCGTCCTGGAGTTCTTCAGCCCGCCCCCCGCGACCGGTGCATCTTCGGCGTACTCAAAGACGGTCCCCTACCTCGAGGATGCGGTGCACGCCAGCGATGCGCCGCTCGGGCACTGGCCCATGGAGCGCGCGACCTTCGAAGACAAGGACACGCTGCACATCGTCCGGGAGTCGGACCTGCGGTGGCGCTCCGAGGTCGGACTCCAGGTGGGCCTGCTGTGCTCCACCGAGCACCTGACCGTCGCTGAGATCACGGTCCTTCCGGGAGACTCCAGCGCCGTACGTCGCCACGACGGCGACGCTCTCCTGCATGTCACCGAGGGCGAGATTCATGTGCACACGCCCGAGGCTGAGACCGCCACCTGGTGGCGCGCGCGCGAGGGCGAGTCCGTGGTGATCCCGCAGGGATTCGACTACCGGATCGTCAACCAGTCGGGGCAACCCGCCCGGCTCATCTCCGGCAGCGCCCCCGGCTACCTCGCCTGACCATGGACGTCGTCCTCGGCGTCGATGTCGGCGGCACCAAGTCTCGGGCTGTGCTGCTCGGCCCGGACCTCTCCGTCGTGGCCATGGATGAGGTGCCGACGTCGACGAGCGAGCGCGCCGATCCCGGACTGGCCGCCTCCCATGCGCTTGCCCACCGCCTCCACGATCGCGCCCTCGAACAGGGGCACCACATCGCAG
>CAJBMR010000017.1 GCA_903954205.1 uncultured bacterium
CACACCCAGGTCAGACGCTGCCTTGAGGTGATCACCCGCGAGGATGCCCAGGCCTCCGGAGTACTGCGGCAGTGCGGCGGCAATTCCGTACTCCGGGGAAAAGTAGGCGATGGCCTGGGGGCGATCCGCCGGCTGTCGCTGGTACCACGCATCGCGGTGAAGGTAGGAGTGCAGGTTGTCGCGGGTACGCCGTACCCAGTCGACGTAGCCAGGGTCGTTCGCGAGTTCCTGCAGCCGCTCGCGCGACACCTCTCCGAGAAGGCCGATGGGATCATCGCCCACGCGATCCCACAACTCGGGATCGATCGCACGGAAGACATCACGTGTCTCCGGACTCCAAGCCCAGTGCAGGTTGGCCGCGAGCTCCTCGAGTGGCTCGAGTTCGGCGGGCACGACGGTGCGGACGGTGAACCTACGGATGGCCTTCACGGCGGTCACGCTAGCGGGTCGCTTGGGCGTGAGATAAGCATGCGCGGCTCTTGCGGCGACACGACCGAAAACAGTCGTGAAGCCTGCAAATCCACCCTCTCCTTGCAGACCGATTTCGGCGTGTTCCCGACATGTCCCAGATCACCCGGGACTGACGAGCCGCCGATACTGCACTCCAGGGACCACTACCCTGGGCCTATGCCTCGGCGCCCGCCTCCAGCCGTACCGGTCTTCTCGGCCGCGTCGGGCACCACAGCCAAGGCCCCGGCCAAGGCGCCCGCCAAGAAGGCCCCCGCCAAGAAGGCCCCGGCCAAGAGGGCCCCGGCCAAGGCGCCAGCGAAGGCCGCCGCGAAGAAGGCACCCACCCGGGCGGACAGGCCTGCTCGATCGGAATCGGGCGCGGTCGAGGTGCCCGCCCTGCTCGCTGGCCGGATCCCGGTCACGGATGTCTGGCCCGTGGTCGAATCAGGGCGGACTCCGGCCAAGGCCGTCGTGGGTGAGCACGTGCCTGTGCGCGCCACCGTTTTCCGCGAGGGCCACGGATCCCTCGGCGTCGAGGTTGTGCTGCGAGACCCCGCAGGCCGCGAGCGGTCGAGGACGCGCATGCGCGACCTGGGCACCGGACTCGACATCTGGGGTGCCGAGATCGCCACGGATGCCCAGGGCCTGTGGTCCTTCTCGATAGAAGCCTGGGACGACCCCTGGGGCACGTGGTGGCATCGCGCCAGCATCAAGGTGCCCGCCGGAGTCGACATGGACATCGAACTCGAGGAGGGCGCGCAACTCATCGAGTCACTCACCGGCGGCGACCGCAAGCGACTCGCGGAGATCACGCGCACCGTTCGTGACACCGAGTTGCCACCCGAGGTGCGACTCGCGGCCGCCGGCGACCCTGATGTCCTCGCGGCGCTCGAAGCCCATCCGATGCGCGCGGGCGTGACCCACTGCGGCCCATGGCCGCTGCTTGTCGAGCGCCGACGAGCCCTCGTGGGCTCGTGGTACGAGTTCTTCCCACGCAGTGAGGGGGCGCGCGGTCGCCCGCTGAAGTCGGGAACCTTCGCGACGGCCGCCAAGCGCCTCCCGGCGATCGCCGCCATGGGATTCGACGTCGTCTACCTCCCGCCGATCCATCCGATCGGGGCCACGAATCGCAAGGGTCGCAACAACACACTCGAGCCCAAGGCCGGCGATCCCGGATCTCCGTGGGCCATCGGCTCACCCGAGGGCGGACACGACGCGATCCATCCGGATCTGGGCACCGAGGCAGACTTCGCGGCCTTCGTCGCTCAAGCGCGCACACTCGGCATGGAGGTCGCACTTGACCTCGCCCTCCAGGCATCGCCGGACCATCCCTGGGTCCGCGAGCATCCTGAGTGGTTCACCACGCGCGCCGATGGCTCCATCGCGTACGCCGAGAATCCGCCGAAGAGGTACCAGGACATCTACCCCCTCAACTTCGACAACGATCCCGAGGGTCTCTACGCCGAAGTTGTGCGCATCGTGCGGCACTGGATCTCACAGGGCGTGTCGATCTTCCGGGTAGACAACCCGCACACCAAGCCCCTGTGGGTGTGGCGGCGCCTCATTGCCGAGATCAACGCCGAGCACCCTGATGTCATCTTCCTCGCCGAGGCATTCACCCGTCCGCCCATGATGCGGGCTCTTGCCGAGGCAGGCTTCCAGCAGAGCTACACCTACTTCACGTGGCGCAATGACAAGCAGGGCCTCGAGGAGTACTTCAGCGAACTCGCAGGTCCCGCGTCGGCGTACATGCGACCCAATGCCTTCGTCAACACCCCCGACATCCTCCATGAGTTCCTCCAGACGGGTGGTCAGGCAGCATTTGCCATCCGCGCCACCCTTGCCGCCACCCTCTCGCCGACATGGGGCGTCTACTCAGGTTTCGAACTCTTCGAGGCCACTCCCCTGCGCGAAGGCAGCGAGGAGTACCTCGACACCGAGAAGTTCGAGTACCGCCCGCGTGACTGGGTAGCAGCGGAGCGTGAGGCCCGCACGCTCGCGCCGTACATCACCTTGCTCAACGACCTGCGCCGCAGCAGCCTCCCGCTCCAGGATCTGCGCAGCCTGCGCTTCCATCGCACCGAAGATCCCGAGGTCATCGCGTATTCGAAGCGGGTAGGCAACGACACCGTGCTGGTGGTCTGCTCGCTCGATCCGCACTGCGTACGCGAGACGACCGTGTGGTGGGACATGCCGGCCATCGGCATGGACTGGGCCGATCGGTTCATTGCCCACGATCACGTCACGGGACAGTCCTTCACCTGGGGGCAGGCGACGTATGTGCGGTTCGACCCTGCCACCACCATTGCTGCGCACATCGTCACGGTCGAGCAGGCACCATGACCAAGGAGAGTGGAAGCAAGAAGCTCCCGCGGACCGTCAAGGTCGACCGATCCGAATTGGATCGCATCGTCGACGGCACCCACCACGATCCGCACGCCATCCTCGGGCCGCATCCAGGCAAGGACGGGGTCACGGTCCGTGTCCTGCGCCCGATGGCCGAGGCCGTGGTCGTCGTCCTCGATGACGGCACCCGCGTGCCCCTGCGCCACGAGCATCGGGGCGTCTGGGCCGGGCTCCTCCCGGTCAAGAAGGTGCCGGACTACCGGCTCGACGTGACCTACGGCGGCCGGGTGATCCCCGCGGACGATCCGTATCGCTTCCTCCCCACTCTCGGCGAACTCGACATTCACCTGGTGTCCGAGGGCCGCCACGAGGAACTCTGGCGCGTCATGGGCGCCCACGCCCACACCTACGACACCCCGCAGGGTGCCGTCACAGGCGTGTCCTTCGCCGTGTGGGCGCCCAATGCCCGCGGCGTGCGCGTCACGGGCACCTTCAATCACTGGGACAGCCTTGCCCACCCGATGCGCAGCCTGGGAGCGACGGGGATCTGGGAGATCTTCATCCCGAACATCGGCGATGGGACGATCTACAAGTTCGCCATCCTGGGTGCCGATGGCGTGTGGCGCGAAAAGGCAGATCCGTTCGCCTTCGCTACCGAGCTGCCGCCCGCCACGGGCTCGGTCGTCTACACCTCCGACCACCGCTGGTCGGACGACGCGTGGATGGCCCAGCGAGCGGCATCGGATCCGCTCCGGCATCCGCTGTCGATCTACGAGGTGCACCTCGGATCGTGGCGACCCGGACTCGACTACCGCCAGCTCGCAGAAGAGCTGACGGCGTACGTCGTCGAGCAGGGCTTCACACACGTCGAGTTCCTGCCCGTCGCGGCCCACCCCTTCGCGGGGTCATGGGGATATCAGGTGACGTCGTACTTCGCCCCCACACCGCGCTTCGGCAGCCCCGACGATTTGCGCTACCTCATCGACCGACTGCACCAGGCGGGTATCGGAGTCCTCGTCGACTGGGTGCCCGCGCATTTCCCCAAGGACGACTGGGCGCTTGCACGCTTCGACGGCACCCCGCTCTATGAGCATGCGGATCCGCAACGCGGCGAGCATCCCGACTGGGGCACCTACATCTTCGACTTCGGACGCACCGAGGTGCGCAACTTCCTGGTGTCGAACGCGGTCTTCTGGTGCGAGGAGTTCCATGTTGACGGCCTGCGCGTCGACGCTGTCGCTTCCATGCTCTACCTCGACTACTCGCGCGAGCCGGGCGAGTGGACTCCCAACATCTACGGCGGTCGCGAGAACCTCGACGCCGTCGCCTTCCTGCAGGAGATGAACGCCACCGTCTACAAGCGTGTCCCCGGGGTGGTCACGATCGCTGAGGAATCCACCGCGTGGCCCGGCGTGACGCGACCCACCTACCTGGGCGGCCTGGGCTTCGGCCTGAAGTGGAATATGGGCTGGATGCATGACTCACTCGGCTACATGGAGCGTGAGGCCGTGCACCGGCAGTACCACCACAACGCGATGACCTTCGCGATGATGTACGCCTACAGCGAGCATTTCGTGCTGCCTATTTCCCACGACGAGGTCGTCCACGGCAAGGGCTCGCTCATCGGCAAGATGCCCGGCGACCGCTGGAAGGAACTCGCCAACCTGCGCGCCTACCTCGGCTACATGTGGGCCCACCCCGGACGCAAGCTCCTCTTCATGGGATCGGAATTCGCCCAGTCTGCCGAGTGGAACGCGGATGCGGGGCTGGAGTGGTGGCTCATGCAGTTCGAGGAGCATGCCGGCATCGCGCGCGCCGTAAGCGACATCAACGCGGTCTATCGAGCGACACCCGCACTGTGGCAGCGCGATGACGACCCAGGCGGCTTCGAGTGGATCGACGCCAACGATGCAGAGTCCAACGTCTTCAGCTGGATTCGTTGGGACGACGCGGGACGACCGCTGGTCAATGTGTCGAACATGTCCGCTACCCCCCGAGACGGCTACCGACTCGGCCTTCCGCTGAGCGGCGTATGGCTTGAGGTCCTCAACACGGATGCACACGAGTACGGCGGAAGCGGCGTTGGCAACCTCGGCGAGGTGACGGCCGTGGACGAGCCGTGGCACGGCCGGAATGCGAGTGCGCGCGTCACATTGCCGCCCCTGGCGACAATCTGGCTCCGCCCTTCCGAGATTCCCCCCGTTAACGACATCAAGGACGCTCTGAGCGTCGAAGCAGGGCGCAGACGGCGTAGCTAGAAGAGGGCGGAGGCCAGCGCGACGCGGGCGGGGGGCACCGCCGGGTCGTCACCCGCGACGGCGAAGAGGTCGATCAGGCGGCCGCGGGCGCGATCACGGTCGTCGCCACTCGTGGCCTTGACCTCGGCGATGAGCGCCGCAAAAGCGGTGGCCCAATCCCCTTCGGCTGCGGCGGCATCAGCATCACGCAGGGCGCCCGTCTCATCGGCGTGCTCCAGCCGCAGCTGCAATTCGCACAGCGCCACTCCGGCCTGCGCATCGACATCGCCCGGGGTGGCCGCGAGCACCTCGCGATAGGCATCGGCTGCTGCTGCCCAATCCCCCGCCTCGATGGCATCGAAGGCGGCGGTGAAGCGCGGATCGATGGGTGGCTCGGCATCCGACTCGGCCTGCACCTCGGGAGCCTCCCCACCGGTGACCGCGCCGTTGACACCGTTCTCCGCGGCGACTCGGAGGAGTTCGTCGATGTAGGTGCGCACCTGAGGCTCGGGCAGGGCGCCCTGGAAGAGTGGCAGCGGCTGCCCCGCGATGACCGCGAAGACACTGGGGATCGACTGCACCTGGAACGCAGCCGCGATCTGCTGCTCGGCATCGACATCGACCTTGGCGAGCACGAAGCGCCCGCCGTACTCGGCCGCGAGCGTCTCGAGGATCGGCGAGAGCGTCTTGCACGGCCCGCACCACGATGCCCACAGGTCGAGCACGACCGGCACGGTCTGGCTCTGGATGATGACATCGCGCTCGAATGAGGCCGTGGTGACATCGATGACGACGCCCGTCGGCGCATCGACCATCGCACTCTCCCGGCGCTTCTCCGCCTCGCGCTGACTGGCCAGGGCTCCGAGGTCTACGGCACCGCGGAGCGGAAGGGAGGGCTGACTCACGCGCCTATCCTCGCACTCGTGATCAGCGCTCCGAGAGGAGCCCATCCGCCGCCGCGAAGGAACTCAACCGGCCATCAGCCACCGCGTCGACCACCTCCGGGGAGAGTCGCTCAGCGAGCAGGATCCGTGAGCGACCGCTCGCAAGGGCCAGGATCTCCGCCGCCGCGCGAGCCCGCCGGCGCTGCACGGCTCGGTCCCCTTCATCGAGCCAGGCGCGCCGCTCATCAAGGGCACCGAGGAGGTCGTCGATGGCTCCCTGAGCGGCGATGGAGGTGAAGATCGG
>CAJBMR010000018.1 GCA_903954205.1 uncultured bacterium
CGAGATTCGCCTTCACCGAGCATGCGCAGGGCATCGGCGTCGACCACGACCGGTGCGTCCACCGTGAGGACATCCCGCAGCACTCGTCGGCCATCGAAGTCGATACCGAGCCCAGGACCCACCACCCACGCGGTGGTGCGATTCACGGCGGCGGGGGCAGCCGACGCGATGACCACGTCCCAGAATTCGTCGACGAGCGCTTGTGCGAGTCCATCGCCTCGATCAAGTACATGCACCATGCCGATGTTGCCGTGGCGGGCACTCCCCGTTGCCATGAACGCCGCACCGCGGTAGAGGGGGCTACCGGCAGCGACTCCCACGACACCGCGGGAGTACTTGTAGTCCTCGGTTCCCGGCTCTGGCACAGCATCGGCAAGGTCGATGGAGTCGAGCGCATGCAGCTCAGCGACGGGCAGTGCGTCTCCAAGTCCGATGTCGATGAGGAGGACAGCGCCGGCATGGTCACGTCCCGGAGACATGAGCAGGCCGGGCTTGAGACATCCAAAGGTCACCGTGGCATCGGCATCGACGGCAGCCGCAGGATCGGCAACAGCGCCGGTGTCCGCATCGACACCCGAGGGGATGTCGACCGCGACGACAAGCGCACCGGATTGAGATGCGAGCGTGGCACACCTGGCGGCATCTGTGCGCAAGGCACCGCGGCCCCCGATGCCCAGAATCCCGTCGATGATGAGGTCGGCACCGTCAAGGGAACGATCGACAGCGGCACCCGTGAGGACGCTGCCCCCCTCGATGCGGAAGGCCGCTAGGCCATCCGCGTGGGTGCGTTCACCGAGGAGCACCGCCCCGACGCGCGCACCACGACGAGCGAGTTGCGCGCCGGCAAACAGCGCATCCCCGCCGTTGTTGCCGCTTCCGATGAGCAGGACCACGCGCGCTCCTGCGATCCGCAGCCCTAGGTCGCGCAGGAGGGTCGCGCACGCATCAGCGAGCCCGGTCGCAGCACGGTCCATCAGCGCACCCTCAGGGAGGCCCGCCATGACAGAGCTCTCGGCCGCGCGCACGGTGGCAACGTCGTAAACGGGCCTCATGACGATCCGGTCGGTCCTACTCGACGGTGACGGACTTGGCGAGATTGCGCGGCTGGTCCACGTCGTGGCCCTTGACCGTGGCCATGGCACATGCGAATACCTGCAGCGGCACGGTCGAGACGAGGGGCTGCATGAGAGTCGGCACTGCCGGCACGCGGAAGATCACATCGGCATAGGGAGTGACCGACTCGTCCCCCTCCTCCGCGATGACGATCGTGCGAGCGCCGCGGGCGCGCACTTCCTGAATATTGGAGATGATCTTGCCGTGTAGCGACGCACGACCGCGCGGTGACGGCACGATGCACACCACGGGTACGCCTTCCTCGATGAGCGCGATGGGCCCGTGCTTGAGCTCACCCGCGGCGAATCCCTCCGCGTGCATGTAGGCGAGCTCCTTGAGCTTGAGCGCACCTTCGAGGGCTACGGGGTAGCCGACGTGGCGGCCGATGAAGAGAACCGAGGTCGCGTTAACCAACTCGCGAGCGAGCGCCTGGACTCCCTCGCTGGTGTCGAGCGTGAGGTCGACCGCCTGGGGCATGTCGCTGAGATCGGTGAGGACGCTGCGGATCTCGTCACCGAACATGTCGCCGCGCACCTGCGCGAGGTAGAGGCCCACGAGGTAGGCGGCGACGATCTGCGTGAGGAAGGCCTTCGTGGACGCGACCGCGATCTCAGGCCCGGCGTATGTGTAGAGCACCGCGTCGGACTCGCGCGGGATGGTCGAGCCCACGGTGTTGCAGATCGCCAGGGACTTGGAGCCCTGCTCGCGCGCGTAGCGCAAGGCCATGAGGGTGTCCATCGTCTCGCCCGACTGGGAGATGGCGATCGTGAGTGTGCGAGCGTCCACGATCGGATCGCGGTAGCGGAACTCACTGGCAAGCTCCACATCGACCGGGATTCGCGTCCAGTGCTCGATGGCGTACTTCGCGACGAGCCCCGCGTGGTACGCCGTGCCGCAGGCGACGACCACGATCTTGTCGACCTCGCGGAGCTCGGCATCGGTGAGGCGCATCTCGTCGAGGTGGAGCAGCCCCTCCCGGTTCACGCGGCCGCGCAGCGAATCGGCCACGGCCTTGGGCTGCTCCGCGATCTCCTTGAGCATGAAGAGGTCGTAGCCGCCCTTTTCGGCGGCCGCGGCATCCCAGGTGACCGTGAAGGGCTTCGCCTCGCACACCTTGCCGTCGAAGTCGGTGATGACCACGTCATCGCGCGAGATCTGCACGACCTGGTCCTGACCGAGTTCCAACGCCTCGCGCGTGTGGGAGACGAAGGCGGCGACGTCGGAGGCGAGGAAGTTCTCGCCTTGGCCTAGTCCGACGACGAGTGGGGAATTGCGTCGCGCCGCCACGACGACATCCACGTCATCGGCAACGACAGCGACAAGCGTGAAGGCTCCCTCGAGCTGTCGGCAGGTGCGTCGCATCGCCTCCGCGAGGTCACCATCGCAGCGCGGGAGCTCGGCAGCGAGAAGGTGAGCGACGACCTCGGTGTCGGTCTCGGAGGTGAGCACGACGCCCGCGGCGGTCAGCTCATCGCGGAGCTCTGCGAAGTTCTCGATGATGCC
>CAJBMR010000019.1 GCA_903954205.1 uncultured bacterium
GTCCCCCCGCCGTCGGGCGCCCGGTGAGCCCCGCGGCATCGGCTACTTCTTCATCCTGCCGGCCGTCCTCATCTACGCGCTGTTCGTCTTCGCGCCGTTCCTCCACTCGATCTACCTGTCCCTCTTCAAGGGCAATGGCATCACCCGCATGGAGTTCGTCGGCTTCGCCAACTACGTCGACATCGCGACCAATCCCGTTTTCCGGTCGGCGTTCATCCATGCCCTCGAACTGGTGCTCTTCTACGCCGTGCTGCCCATCGCCCTGGGCCTGCTGCTCGCGAGCGTGCTGCACCGCAGCCGCATCCGCGGAGTCGCGTTCTATCGCACGGCGCTCTTCCTGCCCTATGTCATTGCCCCCACGGCCATCGCCGTCATCTGGCGCTGGATCCTCGCGCCGCGCGGACCGCTCAATTCCTTCCTCGAGGCGGTCGGACTCGGCGCGCTGGCGCGACCGTGGCTCGGCGACTTCACCTGGGCACTTCCCAGTGTCGGCTTGGTCGGGACCTGGGTGATGTTCGGGCTCGCACTCGCCCTGCTGCTCGCGGGTGTGCAGAAGATCCCCCTGGAGCTCTATGAGGCCGTGCGCCTCGATGGGGGAGGACCCTGGACCGAGTTCCGGGAGGTCACCCTGCCCGGCCTGCGCTACGAGATCGTCGTCGCGCTTGTCCTCACCGTGACGGCAGCACTGCGCAACTTCGACGTGATCTACGTGATGACCTCCGGCGGCCCCGGCAATGCCACCGTGGTCCCGAGCTACCTCGTCTACCAGCAGGCCTTCAAGGTCGCCCAGATCGGCGCGGCCGCGGCCATGGGCACCGTGCTCATCCTCCTCATCGTCATCGCCAACGTGCTCATCGCGCGCACGGCACGGAGCGCCTCATGATCGCGCGCCGCGATGTCATCCTCGGCTATGTCCTCCTCAGCCTCGCCGCACTCATCTCACTGGGCCCGCTCATTGGCGTGGTCATCCTCGCCCTGGGCGAGCCGGGCCAGATCGGCATCAACCTCGACATCAGCAAGGCGACCAACTTCGGCAATTTCGCCGATGTCTGGGAGAAGGGGGACTTCGGCCCCGCCATCCGCACCAGCCTGATCATCACCTCGATCGTGGTGGTCGTCTCAGTCGCCTTGAGCGTGCCCGCCGGCTACGCCTTCGCCCTCATGGACTTCCCCGGCCGCACCGCGATCTTCGGGCTCCTCATCCTGGGCATCCTGATGCCGCTCGAGTCGATGATCGTGCCGCTCTTCCTCGACATGCGGCGCTTCAACCTCGACAACAACTACTGGTCGGTGATCCTGCCGCAGATCGGCTTCTCCGTGGCCTTCGGTGCCTTCTGGATGCGGGCGTTCTTCGTGCAGTCGGCTCGCTCCCTGGTGGAGGCCGCCTGGATCGACGGGGCCAATTCCTGGCAGACGCTCACGCGTGTGCTCATGCCGCTGGCGCGCCCGCAGATGCTCACCCTCGCGGTGCTCTTCTTCGTGTGGAACTGGAATGACTTCCTGCTTCCCCTGGTCATGCTCTCGGGTTCGAGCCTGCAGACCGCGCCCATGGCGCTGGTGACCTTCGAGGGTGCTCGGCGCACCGACTTCGCCTACCTCGGGGCCGCATCGCTCATCACCATCATCCCGGTGGTGATCGTCTTCATCCTGCTGCAGCGCAGCTTCGCGCGCGGCATCCTCGCCGGATCGATCAAGGAATAGGAGAGCGACACCGTGTCCCACCCCGTGCGGATCGGCATCATCGGCCTCGGCCGAGTCTTCGAGCGGTACGCCATCGTCATCGAACCGATGGTGCGCGCCGGACGCGCGGTGGTGGTGAGCGGTTATGACCCCTCACCCGAGCGGTGCGCGGTCGCGCAAGCGCTCTTCCCCGGCATGCGGGTCGCTCGCGATGCCCAGGACGTGATCGCGTCGGACGACGTCGACGCCGTGCTCGTGCTTACGAGCATGCAGGAGCACGGTGAGTTGGCCGCTGCTGCCTATCGCGGTGGCAAACACGTACTGGTCGAGAAGCCGATGGCGACGTCCCTGATCGAGGCTGCCGAGTTGGTGAGCCTCAGTCAGACCTCGGATCGGCTGCTCGTCTGCGCGCCTCACGTCCTGCTGTCGCCCACGTACCGCGAGATGCACCGGCGCCTGCGTGCGGGTGAGATCGGCGACGTCAAGCTCGCGCGGGCGCTCTACGGCTGGTCGGGTCCGTGGTGGGGGGAGTGGTTCTACCAGCCCGGGGGTGGCGCGCTCTTCGACCTCGGCGTCTACAACGTCACGAGTCTGTGCGGCTTCCTCGGGTCGGTCCGCCGAGTGACCGCACTGGTCGGCACGGCCATCAAGGAGCGCATCGTCAACGGCGAGCCCATGGCCGTGACCGCAGACGACAACGCCCAGGTCCTCCTTGACTTCGGCAATGAGGTCTACGCATGCGTGACCACCGGCTTCACCATCCAGAAGTACGGCCGCGCTCCCGCCATCGAGTTGTACGGCCTCGAGGGCAGCATGAACATGCTCGGCGATGACTGGGCGCCGCGCGGCTTCGAGTTGTGGCGCTCCCAGACCGACTTCTGGGAGTCACACGACGAGTCGGCGCCCGACTGGCCGTGGACCGATGGCGTGGAGCATCTCGTCTCGTGCATCGAGCGAGGCGTCCCATCGGTGACGCGGCCGGAGCAGTCCTACCACGTCCTCGAGGTCATGCTCGCGGCCATGCGGTCGGCCGAGTTGGGGCGCGCGATCGATATCACCAGCGAGTTCCCGCAGCCCGACTACAGTCACGAGGCGCAGTTCGTCATGGACGAGCGCCGCAAGCACGACACGAGTCGCTAGGTCCGGGGATCGGGAGGGCATGGGATGTCCCAGCGAGTGAGTTTCGACGGGGTGAGCGTCACCTACCCCGGTATGTCGTCGCCCGCCCTGGACGATGTCAGCCTGGAGGTGCCCGAGGGCGAGCTCCTTGTGCTCGTCGGTCCCTCGGGCTGCGGCAAGTCGACTTTCCTTCGTGCCCTCGCGGGCCTCGAAGGGGTGTCGTCCGGGCACATCTTCATCGGGGATAGAGATGTGACCCGGGTGCCGGCGAAGGATCGCGACGTCGCCATGGTCTTCCAGAACTATGCGCTGTATCCCCAGATGACCGTGGCGCAGAACATGGGCTTCGCGCTGCGGATCGCGAAGGCGCCCAAGGCCGAGATCCAGCAGCGCGTGGCCGAGGCGGCGCGACTGCTCGACCTCGAGCCTTACCTGGACCGCAAGCCCGCGGCCCTGTCGGGTGGCCAGCGCCAGCGCGTCGCCATGGGCCGGGCGATCGTGCGCGAGCCGCAGGTCTTCCTCATGGATGAGCCGCTGAGCAACCTCGATGCACAGTTGCGCGTGCAGACGCGGGCGCAGATTGCCACGCTGCAGCGCCGGCTCGGCACCACGATGGTCTACGTCACGCACGATCAGGTCGAGGCCATGACGCTCGGCGATCGGGTGGCGATCCTCAAGGACGGCGTCGTCCAGCAGGTCGATGCCCCAGCCCAGCTCTACGCGCAGCCGGACAACGCCTTTGTCGCGTCGTTCATCGGATCACCGAGCATGAATATCGTCGACGTAGCGATCGTCGACGGGGGCGTCGACTTCGCCGGGACGATCGTGCCGGTGGAGCGCAGCATCCTCGCGCAGGCGTCCTCGGGCCGGGTGCTGCTCGGCGTGCGCCCCGAGGATCTGCGCATCGACGATGCGGGTGCCCCGATGACAGTCCAACTGGTGGAGATGCTCGGTGCTGACGCCTACGTCTACGGCCGGCTCGACGGCTCACAGAGCCCCCTGGTCGCGAGGTGCGATCCTGCCGGCCGCCCGGAGGTGGGCGCCGTCGTGCGCGTGCGTCCCGCTCAGACCCATGTGTTCCACGTAGAGGGCGACCAGCTGCGGATCAGCTAGGGGCGACTTGCATGCGGGCTGTCTCGCGCGTGCTGATCGCCGAGCCTGCCGGGTCAGGGA
>CAJBMR010000020.1 GCA_903954205.1 uncultured bacterium
CTGCTCTGCCAGTTGAGCTAGCGGTGCGCGAGGAGGGACGCTACCACCCGAGGAGTGCTCACCGCACCGGGGTCCCCGGGTCAAAGGGGCCTCCGCTCCGGATGCTGTCAGTAGGGTCCAGCGGTGATGTCCGCATCGACGCGCGAGCGCCAGGGCCTGGCGATCGCCCTGCTCGGAGTCGTCGGCTTCTCCTTCTCCCTGCCCTGGACGGTCTGGGCCCTGGAGAGCTTCACACCCGTCTTCACCGCCACCGGTCGCGCGGTGATTGCGGCGGCACTCGCGATCGTCGTCGTCGCCGTACGCCGGGTTCCGTGGCCGAAGCGCCACCAGGTCAAGCCTCTGCTCTACACGATGGCCGGGGCGATCTTCGGGTGGCCGATCCTCATCGCGCTCGCGCTCGAGCGGACGACGGCAGCGCACGCGGCAGTCATCGCTGCGGTGATGCCGCTCGTCACCGCGGTCATCGCAGTGCTGCGCACGCATGAGCGAGTCGCGCGGCAGTTTTGGATCGCGGCCGCGTGCGGCACGGCAGCGCTCGTCGTCTTCGCCTTGCTGCGCGGAGGCGGTGAGGGAGGGGACTTCGTCGCGGACCTGCTCATCGCCGGAGCAGTTGTGGCCTCATCCTGGTGCTACGTCGAAGGGGCCACCTTGACGCGCCAGATGCCCGGCTGGCAGGTCATCTCGTGGGTGGTGATCTTCGCCCTGCCGATCACCCTGCCCGTGTCCATCGTCATCGTCGCGACCGGCGGGGTCACCACGCCCGTGACGACCCACGCGTGGATCGGCATGCTCATGCTCGGCGTTGTGTCGATCTATCTCGCGTTCTTCGCGTGGTACCGCGGGCTGGCGCAGGCTGGTGTCGCGCGCGGCGCGCAGACACAGCAGCTGCAGGCACCGCTGACCCTGGTGTGGTCTGCGCTGCTCCTCGGAGAGGTGATCACGATAGGCACCGTCGTGGCCGCGCTGGCTGTCGTCGCATGCGTGGCATGGGCTGTGCGTGTGCGCGCGCCGAGCCCGGCCGCACCAGAGGAGTAGCGGCTACTCCTGACTTTGCCTGGAGTAGTCGCCTACTCCTACTCCACGCCGCAGGCGTCGACGTACATGTCTGAAGGCAGACCCGACTCGGCCTGTGGCGTCGCGCAGATCTGCTCGATCGTCGTGGCCACCCAGAACTGGCCCTCGGCACGTAGGAACACGACGGTGGGGAAGGTCGAGCCAGATGCCTCGAACTCCGCATTGGCCATCGCCCAGCCGCCATCGCAGGTGAAGTCCTCGAGGGCGACGAAAGTGGATCCGGGGTAGTTGGCCTCGAAGTCTGCCTGCACAGCGGCGCGGATCGTGGGCTCGTCGCAGACCGCCTGCCCTCCGACTGACGTCGGCTCGGCAGTGGGTCCGGATCCCCCGTCGCTCCCGCACGCAGCGAGCACAAGTGCTGCCGCTCCCGCGGCAAGCGCGAGTGCGAGGGGATGCCTCATGGAGCGAGCCTAGGTCGGCTTCGGTAGCGTCACCCCGTGCGCGAGGCCACCCCAGGGAATTCCCAGGATGAGAGTGACCGGAGCGCGCCCGTGATCCTCGCGATAGGCGGCAGCACGCGTGCGCAGTCCACCTCGGAGTCCGCTCTTCGCATCGCTGCGGAGGGTGCGCGTGAGGCCGGGGCCGAGGTGCAGATCCTCTCCGGCCCGGACCTCATGTTGCCGATCTACGACCCGGACGCGACCGACCGCGTCCCGGCGGCCACCCGACTGCTCGATCTCGCTCGCAGCGCGGATGGGCTCATCATCGTGAGCCCCGGCTATCACGGCGGATTGAGCGGGCTGGTCAAGAACGCACTCGACTACTTCGAGGACCTCCGGGAGGAGCCCCAGGGCCCGTATCTGCATGGCCGCGCAGTGGGGTGCATCGCGGTAGCCCACGGGTGGCAGGCGGCCGTGGGCACGCTCCACCAACTCCGCCAGGTCGTCCACGCCCTGCGCGGCTGGCCCACTCCCTTCGGTGCGGTGGTCAACTCCTCCGAGATGCGTCTCGACGACCCGTCCGCGGTTCCGACTGCCGTCGAGCAACTCCACCTGGTCGGACGTCAGGTTGTCGAGTTCGCGCACATGCGCCGCGCGTATGGCGCTGCGCACCGACCTGGATTGTCATGGTGAGCCGGCGTCTGCCGCGGTGGAGCGAGATACAGCCGCTCATCGGCGACCTCCGCCCGCGCCTTGACCGCACGCAGGTGCTCCTGGACCGTTGCGCCAGCGTGGCGGATGTGCGGGCACTTGCGCGCCGTCGTGTGCCCCGGGCCGTCTTCGACTACACCGATGGCGCAGCGGGGCAGGACGAGGCCAGCCTTCGACGCGCCCGGCATGCCTTCGCGCGCGTGGAGTTCCAGCCGCGGGTGCTCAGGGACGTACGCAACGTCGACACCTCGACCACGATCCTGGGCGAGCGCGCGGCGCTGCCTCTCGTCTTCGCGCCGACGGGATTCACGCGGATGATGCACTCGGCGGGGGAGCCCGCTGTCGCCCGCGTGGCCCAGCGCCTCGGCATCCCCTACGGCCTCTCGACCCTGGGTACGACGTCCATCGAGGACCTGGCGGCAGCGGTGCCGGGTGTGCGCAGGTGGTTCCAGCTCTATCTCATGACCGATCGGGGCTATGGCGTCGAGCTCGTCGAGCGAGCCCGCGATGCGGGCTACGACACGATCATCCTCACGGTCGACACTCCCGTCGCGGGTCGGCGTCATCGTGACGTGCGCAACGGCCTCACGATTCCGCCGCAGCTCACCCCGCGGACCCTCGCGGACATGGCGATGCATCCGAGTTGGTGGATGAACCTGCTCACATCCGAGCCGCTGTCCTTCGCCACCCTGACCAGCACGGGGGGCACGGTCGCGGATCTCATCACGCGGGTCTTCGACCCGGCCGTCACGATCGACGATCTCGATTGGCTGCGCTCGGTGTGGCCCGGGCGTTTGGTCGTCAAGGGCATCCAGACGGTCGACGATGCGGTGCTGGTGGCTGAGCACGGCGCTGATGGCGTCATCCTCTCCACCCACGGGGGACGCCAGCTCGAGCGCGCCCCCGTCCCCTTCGAGATTTTGCCCAGGGTGCGGGAAGCCCTGCAGGACCGCGTCGAAGTGCTCATCGACGGTGGGGTGCTCTCCGGTGCTGATGTGGTCGCGGCCCTCTGCGAGGGGGCGACGGCGGTCGCCGTGGGTCGGGCCTATCTCTACGGCCTCATGGCCGGCGGCGAGGCGGGCGTCCAGCGCGTGGGTGACCTCCTCTCCCAGGAAATCACCACCATGATGCAACTCCTGGGCAGGACGTCGGTCGCAGACCTGGGTGCCGACTGTCTGCGCCTACGAGACTGATCAAGTCGGATGCGGCCGGGCGCGCGCGGCGCTAGCGTCCCGGCATGGTCCAGATCCTGGAGTTCCGCCCCGAGCCCTCCCAGTACGCCTACACCTTCGGCGGGGTGGCACCCGTGGCTCGGGTCGCACCAGGCACCGTCCTCAAGCTGTGGTCTGAGGATGCCTTCAACTTCGCGCTCCAGTCGGTCGACGACCTGTCGAGCGTCAAGGTCGACCTGCGTTACGTCAACCCGCAGACCGGTCCCTTCTACGTCGAGGGCGCGGAGCCGGGCGACACACTGATCATCCACATCGTCGACCTCACGCCGGCGCGCGACTGGGGAGTATCGGCGGCGATCCCCTTTTTCGGCGGACTCACGTCGACGGGCGTGACCGCGATGCTGCACGACGCGCTTCCGGATACCACGTGGATCTACCACCTGGATCGTGCGCGCAACACCGTGACCTTCGACGCTCGTTTCTCCGACCTTGCGATCGATCTGCCCGTTGAGCCGATGCTGGGCACAGTCGGGGTCGCACCGCCAGCGGGCGAGGTGCGCACCTCGCTCGTGCCTGAGCGATTTGGCGGCAACATGGACTCGCCCGAGGTCCGCGCCGGGACCACGGTCTATCTGGGGGTCAACGTCGAAGGTGCGCTCTTCTCGCTCGGGGACGGCCACTACCGCCAGGGTGAGGGCGAATCCTGCGGCACCGCGGTCGAGGGAGCCATGAACTCGACGATCATCGTGGACCTCATCAAGGGCGGGGCGCCGGCGTGGCCACGACTGGAGAGCGACAGCCACTGGATGGCGGTCGGCTCGGCTCGGCCCCTCGAGGACTCCTGGCGCATCGGCAACGTCGAGATGGTGCGCTGGCTCGAGGAGCTCTACGGCCTCCACACCATGGACGCCTACCAATTGCTGTCCCAGGTGTCGTTGGCTCCCATCGCCAATGTCGTCGATGCCAACTACAGCGCGGTCGTCAAGGCACCCAAGGCGATCCTCCCCGCTGCCTCGGCGTACGGCGGCATCCATGCAGACCTGCGAGCGCGCGCTCGCCAATTCACCTAGTCAGCCAGCTCACCCAGTCAAAGGAGACACGATGGATCTGAAGGGCCAGGGGCTCAACGCTCTCGTCACCGGGGGCACGCGCGGCATCGGCCGGGCAGTCGTCTCGGCGTTCCTTGATGAGGGAGTCAATGTCGCCTTCTGCGCCCGCTCTGCCGACGCGGTCGCGGAGACCACGCAGGCCCTCGGCGGGTCCGGTGCGCGAGCCCATGGATCCGTCGTGGACGTCGGGGATGCGCAGGCCATCAACAACTGGGTGACGACCTCAGCCGCGGAGCTCGGTGGCATCGACATCATCGTGAGCAACGTGAGTGCACTGGCGATCCCGGACACCGAGGAGAGCTGGGAGGCGTCGATCAACGTCGATCTCCTCGGCACGGTGAGGCTCGTGAAGGCGGCCATGCCCTATCTCGAGAAGAGCCCGCACGGCTCCATCGTGACCATCTCCAGCGTGAGCGGCCGCGAGGTTGATTTTGCCGCCGGCCCCTACGGCACCATCAAGACTGCGCTCGTCGCCTACACCCAGGGGCTTGCCAACCAGCTCGCCGACAAGGGCATCCGCGCAAACACCGTGTCGCCTGGCAACACCTACTTCGAGGGTGGTGTCTGGGAATCCATCAAGCACGGCAACCCCGATCTCTTCGCCACCGCGCTCGGACTCAATCCCACCGGGCGCATGGGCACCCCCGAGGAGATGGCCGCGTCCGTGGTCTTTCTCGCCTGCCCCATCTCCAGCTTCACGACCGGCACCAACCTCGTCGTAGACGGGGCACTCACCCGAGGCATCCACCTCTAGCACTGGAGTCAAGATGATCATCCACCGCAGTCCGTTTGCCGACGTCGAGATCCCCGATGTCACCGTCACCGAGCATGTCCTGCGGTGGGCTGATCGTGTCCCCGATCGACCGGCCCTGATCGATGGTCCGACAGGCCGCACCTATACCTATGGGCAACTCGCGATGATGATCGCCAGCTTCGCCGGTGGTCTCGCCGCCCGCGGTCTCGGACCGGGGGACACCATCGCCCTCATGGCGCCCAACATCCCCGAGTACGCCGTCGCCTTCCACGGATCGGCCGTGGCTGGCGTCGCGGTGAGCACGATCAACCCGACCTACACGGCCGAGGAGGTGCGTTTCCAACTGCGCGATTCGGGCGCCGTGCTGCTCATCACCATCGGGATGTTCGTCGACGTGGCGAAGGAGGCGGCCGAGGGCACCGCGGTCGAGGACATCGTGGTCATCGGAGACGCCCCGGAAGGGACGCTTCCGGTCACGGCACTCCTGGGCGAGCCCATGGCGCAGGTCGCGGTGGATACCCGCGAGCACGTGGTCGTGCTGCCCTACTCCTCCGGGACAACGGGATTCCCCAAGGGCGTCATGCTCACCCACCGCAATCTCGTCGCCAATCTGGTCCAGATCGAGTCCGGACTCGCCGTCGATGAGGACGAGGTTGCACTCGCCGTGCTCCCCTTCTTCCACATCTACGGCATGCAGGTCCTTATGAACGGCCTGCTCGCCCAGGGCGTCACCATCGTCACGCTGCCCCGCTTCGACCTC
>CAJBMR010000021.1 GCA_903954205.1 uncultured bacterium
CGGCACGAACGGATGGCGTGCCGGCGACCATCCCGACGAGGTCCTCGATGGGCTGGCCCGCGGATGTCTGCGCACGATCAGAGCAACTCATGGTGAGCCAGGCGGGCAGGTCGGAGAAGTCGGCGAGCACCTCGACGAGCGCACTGACCTCGTCAAGGTCGGGAATCGTCTCGATCGCGAGCAGGTCCGGCCCTGAATCCGCGATGACCCGTAGTCGCTCGCCGTGGAAATCGACCAATTTCGCATGACTTACGCCGTAGCGGCCGCGGTACTCGCTGCCGTCATGCAGGATCGCGCCGTAGGGGCCGACGCTCGCCGCGACGAGCGCGTCTCGGTCTGCCACCGCTTCCCGGGCGACCTCCACCGCCGTGCGCAGGGCAGCGTCGGCCTGCGGAGATGTGCGGCCGGCCTCGACGAAGCCTTCACGTGACACCTGGTAGCTCGCCGTCACGACGACACGTGCTCCCGCGTCAAGGTAGGCCTGGTGCACGGCACGAATTTCGCCGGGATCATCCGCGAGTATGCGCGCAGACCACAGGGCATCGCCGAGGTCGTGGCCCCTGCGCTCGAGTTCGGTGGCAAGGCCGCCGTCCATGGGAAGAACGCCGTCACCGAGGGCGTCATCGACGGTGATCAGATGTAGTCCTCGAGTGGCGCAGGAGTGAGCCCCTGGGCCCTACCCAGTTCGAGGATCTTCTCCAGGCCGACGTCGAGTCCATCGACCCAGTGCAGGAGCACGATGTCGCCGGCCTTGATGGGGGGCTCCCAATACTCGACCTTGTTGTCGTCGCTCACGACGACGTTCCACAGCACGATGCGATTGATGCCGCACTGCTCGGCGTACTTCAGCACGTCGGGGTCGTCGGGGCCTGCGCCATACGGCGGGCGGAGCATCCATGGCCGGTAGCCGAACTGCTTCTCGAATCGATCCTGCGTCTCGCAGATCTCCCACTCAACATCGGTCTTGGGATCGTCGAGCGCACCGTGCACCATGGTGTGGTTCTGCACGGAGCCGCCGTACGCCGTCGCAGCCTCGAAGTACTCGGTCTTGTCGCGCACGGCGTACTCGGTGAGGAATGCCGTGATGGGAATCTGATAGCGGTCGATGACCTCGCGCACGGCGGGTGAGTCGACGAGCCCATCGTCGATCGTGACGAAGAACACCGGGTCGTCGGTCTCCACCCAATTGAGGACTTCCACATCGCCACTCGCGAGATTGACATCGCTACGCCCCGACTGCCCTTCGGCCAGGGTCTCGCTTCCCATTTGGAGAGAGTCGTCGAGGGCCGCCATGTAGGAGTCGTCGCGGGGGTTAGGGAGCGGGGCCGAGGAACTCGAAGCAGTGGCGTCGGAAGGATCGGCCGGAGCCGTCGGAGAAGGCTCGGTAGCCGAGGCCGGCTCCGAAGATCCAGTCAGCGAGCCGACGGCGAAGCCGCTGGCGCCGGCGGCGACAAAGGCTACGGCGATCACAAGCCCCGGGAGGAGCCCCGAGGCGCGCCTAGCGTTACTCACCCTTCGACGATACCCGTGCCTGACTCGTGAAGCCTGCCGCGACAACGATCTCGTGGACGGGAAGCGAGGAGTCGGCCCCGATTCCTGGAGCCGAGGGCGCACGCCCCCTCTCCACCAGCGCAGCACCCAGGGCCGCGACCATCGCACCGTTGTCGGTGCACAGGCTCGGCGGCGGGATGCGCACGTCGAGGTGGTCGGCCTGCTGTCCGAGCATGGCACGCAGACGGGAGTTGGCTGCGACCACACCGCCCACGATGAGCGTGCCGATGCCGCTGTCCTCACAGGCCCTCAGCGCCTTGGTGACGAGGACATCGGCGACCGCCTCCTGGAAGGCAGCGGCGACGTCAGCCGTGCGGATCTCGGCGCCGGCCTCCTCTTGCGCTCTGAGCCACCGCACCACCGCGGTCTTGAGGCCCGAGAAGCTGAAATCGAGACGGTGCTCTGCGTCATCGCGTGGCGAGGTGAGACCGCGTGGGAAGTCGATGGACGACGGATCGCCGTCGTGAGCTACTCGATCGATATGCGGTCCGCCCGGGAAGGGCAGACCGAGGAGCCGCGCCACTTTGTCGAACGCCTCCCCGGCCGCATCGTCGAGCGTGGCACCGAGAGGCGTCACGTCGAGAGTGACGTCATCGACTCGCAGGAGCGATGTGTGACCGCCCGAGACCAGGAGCGCGATGGCAGGCTCGGGGATGTCTCCGTGGACGAGTCGATCCACCGCGACGTGAGCAGCCAGGTGATTGACGCCGTAGATCGGACGGTCAAGGGCGACCGCGAGGCCCTCCGCTGCACTGACGCCGACAAGAAGTGCGCCGACGAGACCCGGACCGGAGGTCACCGCGATGGCATCGACATCGCTCAGCGAGACACCTGCCTCCGTCGTCGCACGATCAAGAGTGGCGTCGAAGGCCTCCAGGTGAGCTCGGCTGGCAACCTCGGGCACGACTCCACCGAACCGAGCCTGCTCATCGACGCTCGATGCGACGGCATCAAAGAGAAGTGTGCGCCCGCGCACCAGGGCGATGCCGGTCTCGTCGCAGGACGTCTCGATCCCCAACACCAGGGGTTCGTGACTCACGGCCGCCTCCTCCGCATGATGAAGGCGTCCTGTCCCGGCCCGTAGTAGGACGACCGGCGCGAGATCACCTCGAACCCCGCTGACTCGTAGAGAGTGACAGCGGGCGCACTCTCGGCATTCACCTCGAGCAGCACCTCCGAGCAGCCACTCCCCTCGGCCACGCGCAGCAATCGATCGAGCAGGTCGCGCCCAATGCCGCGGCCCCGACAATCCGCAGAGACGGCGATCGTCTGGATATCCGCTGTGGGTGGACGCACCATCACTCCGGCATAGGCCACCAGTTGACCCGAGATCTCCGCGACCAGGTAGGTGCGGTCGTCCTGAGCCAGCTCCGACCAGAACTGCGCGGGCGACCAAGCGGTGGCCGGGAACGCCGACTCCTCGATGGAGATGACGTCGGGGATATCCCACCAGCGCATGGGCCGGGCATCGTTCACTGTCATGCGGGCACCGCATCGGGTCGTCGCAGGTAGAGCGGGAGAGCAGGAAGCAGCCACCGTTCCTGCGAGGCAAGATCCGCGAGGAGCGCTGCCGTGGGAACACCGGAACCATCGGCGGCGTCCTCGGGCCACTCGCGATCATCCGGGAGTGACTCACCCGATGCGACGCGCTCCTGCACGAGCACGGCAAGGTCGGAGGCGCAAGGCCGGGCGACCACATCGACGCCCTCGACATCACCGACGACGAGGCCGCGGCGCGGATAGCCGGGGTCGGGCTGGATGAGCGGTCCATCGATCCGCCTGCCCGATCCGTCGTACGCCGCCCAGGCCACCTCCACGCGTCGCGAGCGCGTCACGACGGTGAAGGGTCCTTCTTGCTGTCGCGCCCGGGCGATGACGTCAAGGCTCATGGCCCCGACGACCGGAATCCCCCGGGCGTGCGCGGCCGCCCGCGCGAAGGCCACTCCCACGCGCAGCCCCGTGAAGGGGCCCGGGCCCACGCCCACTGCTAGGAGACCCAGATCGGCGGGCGTAGAGCCTGATGAGGCGAGCACGTCGCGCACGAGCCGCGGCAGCATCTCTGCGTGCCGACGCGCATCGAGGTGCGAGGACTCCGCGAGCACGTCGCCGCCTGACGCCACGAGCGCGACGGTCGTGAGCGCTGTTGACGTATCCAGGGCGAGGACGAGCACGGAGACACCCTAGGCCTGGCAACGCCCCGATGCGGCCAGCCTCATCGTCGTCGCTCGATCACAACGCATCCGGACTGGCGAGAGCTGCCAGGGAAGCGTCATCCCAGCGAGAGCCATGGCCGGTGAGGGTCGCCTCCCGTCCGTCCCCGGCGGGGACGAGTGCGATCTGCAGATGGCTCTCGGCAAGATGCTCGACTCGGCCGGCACCCCACTCCACCACCGTCACCGCCCCGGCCAGGTCGAGGTCGAGGTCGTCGATCTCCGACGCTGAGGCGAGCCGATACGCATCGACATGGAGCAGGCCGACACCCCGGTCGCCCGCAGGGTGAAGACGTGCGATGACAAACGTGGGACTGGTGACGGCGCCGCGCACCCCCAATCCCTCTCCGAGCCCGCGCGTGAGCGTGGTCTTGCCGGCTCCGAGGTCGCCCGTGAGCACGATGAGATCGCCCGGCCTCAGATGGTCCGCCAGGGACCTGCCCCAGGACAGCGTGGCCGCACCATCGGCAAGGTGGACGCGGTGATCCGCCATCAGCCCACGCGCTCGACGAGCGCTCGCAGGTGCTCATTGACTTCGTCGACGGCCTCGAGGGTGAGCATGTGGCCGACTCCCGGGAGGATGACCAGCTCAGCCGACGGCGTATGGCGCACGATCTCGTAGCTGTGGCCCACGGGTGTGAGCAGATCGGAGTCACCAACCATGACGAGCAGGTCGCAGCGGTCGAGCACGTGCAGGGCATCGGTCTTGTCGTGTCCCTGAAGGGCGGGGAGAAGGTCCGCGAGCACGTCA
>CAJBMR010000022.1 GCA_903954205.1 uncultured bacterium
GAGGACAGTCGGACCAGCGGCACAGGAGTCTCGGACGGCGGTGTTGCGTCGTCAACCAGGACGACGCGGCTCGCCTCAGCCTCGACACGCCACAGCACCTCGCCCTCCTGGCCCGCGACGCGGCGCAGGCCGGGTACGGAATCAAGGCTGCGGGCGAGTTCGCGACTCTCCGCCTCGGCTTGCTCCAGTACGACGTAACGAACGGCGTAGGCAGCGAGACCACTCACTTCGTCACCGCCGCGTCCCGACACGAGACCCGCCACGAGCCTGTCGAGCTCGGCCCAGTCGGATGCAGGAGGCGCGACCTCTGCATCACCCAACGTCGGGCCTGTGCCGTTGACGAGGGCGTAGTCCACTTGCGAGGCATCCTGCGGACGCAGCAGCAGGGTGCGCGGAGCCTCCGGCCCGATGGCTTCGGCGATGACGAAGGGCGGGAGGACGACGGGATCGCCACGACGCACGGGGTCGCCAGCACCGGGCAGCCACCAGAGCAGTGCGATGAGCGGCGTGAGCAGGGCAAGGAGGGTCGTGATTCCCGCGACGGGCTGACGCCACGTGAAGGCCGCCTCCGCCATGCTCGCGCGCAGGCCGTCGGCTGCGAGTGCAGCGGCGAGGATGAGGGCGGCTCCCATGATGGCCGTCGACGGCCCCGCCCACATGGTCACGGCATCCTCCGCGCCGGGTGGCGTGAGCGGCACACGGATCATGACGAGGGCAAGTGCTAAGGCGACGAGGGCGACCGCCCAGGCCGTGAGCACAGCGCGTCGCGTGGCTGGTCTCAGCACGGCGAGGAGAGCCGCGAGGACGAGCCCCGCCATGACCCAGGCCGGCGGCGTACCCGGGCCGCCAGGATCCAGCAGGAGCAGCCATGGCGCGGCGGTCGTGTCTACGCCGGTGACGACACCGAGGTCGGCGAAGAACAGCGACGGTTGAGAGAGGAGGCGCACCGACCAGGGCAGGAGGAGTAGGAGTGGCACGAGCAGCAGGGCCGCGGACCTGAGCATCAGTTCGCGTCCCAGGCGTCCCGATATGCCTGCCGCGACAAGGGCAGCGACGACGGCAAGCACCAGCCACACCCAGGTGACGGGAGCGCAGGCCACGACCACCGCGGCGAGGAGTGACGCCCCCCAGGGGGTGCGACCTGAAACCGGAGCCAGGCCGGGGGCGATCCCGAGGAGTCGTGCGACTACGCGCGCCAGCGCAGGAAGCAGGACGATCGCGATCATGACGCCGAGTCGACCGCTCGCGATAGCGCCCGTCATCGCGGGGAGGAGCGCGTAGGCGAGCGCAGCCCACGCGCGCGGACCGCGTGCGGCGACGACGCCCCGCAGCGACCACCAGGCACTGAGGCCGGCAGCCGGGACCGCAAGGAAGAGGACGAGGCCAACCATCAGGCCCGCCTTGCCCAGCACCAGCGTCGCAAGCGAGGCGAGAAGGGCGGTAAGAGGCGCCGCCGGGACGGTGGATCCAGGGCCGACGTCGTGCCACGTGTCGGTGTAGGCCGCCCAGAGGGCGCCCGCACCATCGGGGCTCGGCAGCAGAGCTCCGCCGAAGAGCACCCCGTCTCCCCACCACAGCGAGCGACCCGCGATCGCGGCCGCAATAAGGAGTGCCAGGGAGATCACCACGGCGGGCCGCGACAGCGCTCGGCGGAAGAATCCATCGGCGGGGTCTTCGAAGATGTCGGCATCGTCGGAGACAGGCCCTGACTCCAAGGCTCCCACCGTCGATGCCCCGCCGGAGCGCCCCGCCGCGACGATGCCGCCCAGTGCTTCCAGGGCACTGCGCGCCTGCGACCACGCACCGGGGCGCAGGTCGTGCACTGCTTCGCGGGAGCTCAGGGTCGAGGTAGCGGCCGCACGCCGACGCGAGGCCATGATGCGTCCTGGATGGACGAGCAATGACCCGATCGCCGCGATCTCGTCGCCGGCACGACGTACGTCCTTGCCCAGGAGATAGAGGAGCGATCGGAGCATCGAGCCGAATGCCAATCGGATCCCCGTGAAAGGCACGCGCCACCCGGGGGCTTGGGCGAGCAGCACCAGGAGTGCTGACCGTCGGTCGAGCCGGTGACCGCGGCCCGGCATGGTGGAGCCCTCACGTCGGCCGTGGTAGGACGCCTCGCGGTGGTGGATCACGGCATCGGGAACGACGCGCACCTCATGACCGGCGCGCCATGCGCGCCAGCACAGGTCAAGGTCGTCGCGGTAGAGCGGGAGCTGGGGATCGAATCCGCCCAGCGCATCCCACACATCGCGGCGGACGAGCATCCCGGCGGTGCCGACGGCGTGCACCTCACTGCGCTCATCGTGCTGCCCCTGGTCGTGCTCGCGGCGCTCGAGACCCGTGACGCGGCGGCCCGCCCCCGTGACGCTGAAGCCGACCTCGAGGAGGAGCCGGCGGTCGTGCCAGCCGAGGGCCTTGGGGCCGAGGACCGCGGTCCGAGGGTGGGCGTCGGCGGCCTCGAGGAGCCGCTCGAGGCAGGTGGGCGCCGGCGCGGAGTCGTCGTGAAGGAGCCAGACCCACTCCGTGGTCTCCACGTCGAAGGCCTCGTCGCTATCAGACTTCAGTACACCGGACGCCAGGCCGGCGTGCAACGACGAGCCAAATCCACTCTGGGCGTCGGCACCATCGAGTACGACGACGCGGTCATAGCCGAGGGATTCGGTGAGGATGCGTGCGCTGGCGTCGGTGGATCCTGCATCGACACCGACCACGGCATCGGGATGACGAGTCTGTCCGCCGAGGACCGTGAGGACCGCGGGGAGCCAGACCGCGCCATCCGATGCGACGATGACGGCCGTGACGCGGTGGCGTCGGCTCAGACGGCCTGCTTCTTCAGCCGGCGCCGCTCGCGCTCGGACAGGCCGCCCCAGATGCCGAAGCGCTCGTCATTGGCGAGCGCATACTCCAGGCACTCACCGCGCACCTCGCAGGACAGGCACACGCGCTTGGCCTCGCGCGTGCTTCCGCCCTTCTCCGGGAAGAACGCCTCGGGGTCCGTCTGAGCGCACAGTGCGCGCTCCTGCCACTCCATGGCTTCGTCAGCCTCTGCGGTGGTCAACGGCAGCAGCACGGGATCACCCACTGCCGACCTCCCCTCCTGAGGCGCAGGCTGGCCCCGCGTCTCGAAATGACAACGGTGTCATTACATAGGTCATGGGGCCGCGCGTCAAGCCCGTGGGGTAACTGGCCCTCATGGGCGCACCCCCGAGGGTGCCGGGATTCCAGCGCCAGGGGATCAAACGGACACCGCCTGGGCGGGTGCGTCGTAGCCCGTCGTGCGCTGGCGCGGGGTCCGTCCGGCGGAGCGGATCAGCTCCTGGAGGTCTTCGACCGTCTTCGCCGACCCGTGTTCCGAGCCGGCCATGCGGCTGATGGTCTCCTCCATGAGCGTGCCACCCAGATCATCGACGCCGCCCGCGAGCATCACGCGGCAGCCCTCGTCGCCGAGCTTGACCCAGGAGCACTGGATGTGCGGCACGGCACCGTGCAGCATGATCCGCGCCATGGCATGCACCGCACGGTTGTCGCGCGCGGTCGGTCCGGGGCGGGCCACTCCCGCCAGGTAGATCGGTGCGCTGTGGTGCACGAAGGGGAGCGGCACGAACTCAGTAAATCCACCGGTGCGCTCCTGTATGCCGCGCAGAGTGCGCAGGTGATCGACCCAGTGCCATGGCTCGTCGACGTGGCCGTACATCATCGTCGACGTCGTGCGCAGTCCGACCTCGTGGGCGGTCGTGACCACGTCAATCCATGAGGCCGCGGGCAACTTGCCCTTGGTGAGGATCCAGCGGACGTCGTCGTCGAGGATCTCCGCGGCGGTGCCCGGCAGCGAGTCGACGCCTGCCTCGCGCGCGGCGATGAGCCAGTCGCGCACGGACATTCCCGTCCGAGCGGCGCCGTTGACCACCTCCATAGGGCTGTAGGCGTGGAGATGGATGCCCGGCGCCTCCGCCTTCACCGCGCGAGCGAGATCGAAGTACGCCGTGCCGGGCAGATCGGGGTGGATGCCCCCCTGCATGCAGACCTCGGTCGCCCCCACGTCGACGGCCTCGCGCACCCGCCGTGCCACGTCTTCGAGGGAGAGGGTGAAGGCATCCACATCGGAGGCACGCTGGGCGAAGGCGCAGAAGCGGCATCCGGTGTAGCAGACGTTGGTGAAGTTGATATTGCGGTTGACGACGTAGGTGACCTCGTCTCCGACGGCCTCGCGACGCAGGTCGTCGGCAAGCGACGCGACCGCCTCGAGAGCGTCGCCCGTCGCCGACATGAGGGCAACCGCCTCATCCGCGTGGTCCGGGTGAGCAAGGCGTGCGGGATCGGCATGGGCGATGTCGAGTGCGTGGCGCATGTCCGATGGCAGGCGCGGGACCCCGGTGCTCACGCGACGGGCACGCTCGGAGACCTCCTCCCAGTCGCCGTAGACATCGGCGAAGTCCTCTCGGCGATCCGCCGAGCGGCCGGTGATGTCGATGTCGATGTGCAGATCGACGCGCCCGCCTGCAGCACGCGCGGCGAACTCCGCGTAGCCACCCGAGTCAGCATCGGGCTCCTGCCACGGCGACCCGACGGGAAGTACTGACGGATTCAGCAGTCCCTGTCGATCCGCCAGGGCGTCGACGTGGGGCCGCACGCGCGGATCGATCCACTCCCCGGAGAGCACGTAGCGTGGGTGCGCGGTGAGACGCGGGCGCAACTCGAATCCGGCGGCCGCTGTGCTCTCGCGGAGTGCATCCAGATGCGGCCACGGCCTCTCGGGATTGACGTGATCCGGTGTCACCGGGCTTACGCCGCCCCAGTCATCGACTCCCGCACGCAGCAGGAGCGCGAGGTCATCGGAGAGATTAGGCGGGGCCTGCAGGCGCACGCCTGGGCCGAGCAGGATGCGCGCGGTGGCGAGCGTCGCGAGGTAGGACTGCTCATCGAGGTCGGGCTCACCGCGCATGGCGGTGTCGTCCTTGGCGCGAAAATTCTGAACGATTACTTCCTGCACGTGCCGGTGGCGCCGATGCACTGCACGGATGGCGAAGAGCGCATCGACGCGCTCCTCGTCCGTCTCACCGATGCCGACAAGGATGCCGGTCGTAAAGGGAATCGCCAGACGGCCCGCGTCCTCGAGGACCTGCAGCCGGACGCGCGGCTCCTTGTCCGGGCTGCCGAAGTGCGGAGCGCCGGGGGTGGACCACAGGCGCTCGGACGTCGTCTCCAGCATCATCCCCATGCTGGGCGCGACGGGTCGGAGTCGACGCATCTCCTCCCACGACATCACGCCCGGATTGAGGTGCGGCAGCAGTCCAGTCTCCTCCAGAACGCGGATCGACATCGCGCGCACGTAGGAGAGCGTGTCGGCGTACCCCGCTTCGTCGAGCCACTCGCGAGCCGCGAGCCAGCGGTCCTCGGGTCGATCGCCGAGGGTGAAGAGAGCCTCGGCGCATCCGAGGGCGGCTCCGCTGCGGGCGATATCGAGGACCTCGTCGGGCGAGAGATACGGCGCGGGCACGCGGTGAGGAACGGTCGCGAAGGTGCAGTAGTGGCAGCGGTCCCGGCACAGGCGCGTGAGCGGGATGAAGACCTTGGGCGAGTAGGTGATGACTCCGGGCAGCCCGGCATCCTCGAGCCCGCGATCACGCAACGACCCGGCGACGTTGAGGAGCTCCTCGAGGGCATCCCCACGGGCGCCGATCAGCCAGGTGGCCTCGTCGGGTGCGAGGGTCGATCCCCGGCGGGCGCGGGCGAGTGCCCGGACGACCCCCGACGGCGTGGACGGCATCGTGACACCCTATGACCATGCCGACGACCCCGTCACCGCTGCGCCGCATCACCGTGCTCGCAGGGGGGATCGGCGGCGCTCGCTTCCTGCGCGGGCTGCTGGCCGCAGCCCCGGACGCCGAGGTGACCGTCATCGGCAACACCGGCGACGACATCTGGATCCATGGCCTGCGCGTGTGCCCGGACCTCGACACGGTGATGTACACCCTGGGCAACGGCATCTCGGAGGAGCGCGGGTGGGGTCGCGAGGCAGAGACCTTCACCGTCAAGGAGGAGTTGGCGGCCTACGGGCTCGAGCCCTCGTGGTTCGGGCTGGGCGACCGAGATATCGCCACCCACCTGGTGCGCACGCAGATGCTCAACGCCGGCTTTCCCCTCTCGACGATCACCGAGGCACTCTGTGATCGCTGGCGCCCGGGTGTCCGCCTCCTCCCGATGACCGACGAGCGCGCGGAGACTCATGTCGTCGTAGACGACCCGGAGGGCGGCGTCGACGATTCCGGGGCGCCCGCGCGCCGCGCCATCCACTTCCAGGAGTGGTGGGTGCGCTACCGCGCCGAGCTCCCCGCACATGCGATCGTGCTCGTGGGCGCTGACGAGGCCAAGCCCGGCCCAGGAGTCGTCGAGGCGATCGAGTCCGCCGACGTCGTGCTGCTTCCCCCGTCCAATCCGGTGGTCTCCGTGGGCACGATCCTGGGCATCCCGGGCATCCGCGAGGCAGTGCAGCGGACGGCAGCACCGGTGGTCGGAGTCTCACCCATCGTCGGCGGGCGTCCCGTCCGAGGCATGGCGGACGCGTGCCTCAGCGCCATCGGAGTGCAGACGGATGCCGCTTCAGTCGCGCGCCACTACGGGCCGCGGCGCGCACTGATCCCCGCGGGCGCTCCCGCCGACGGCATCCTCGATGGCTGGCTCGTCGACACCGCCGACGCCGCGTCCGTGCCCGCGGTGCAGTCACTCGGCATCGCCTGCGAGGCGCGGCCGCTGCTCATGACCGACACCGATGCCACAGCCGCCATCGCGCAAACCGCACTGGATCTTGCCTCGAGCCTGCGGCCACCGGCATGACAGTCCAGATCATCGGACTCGCCGGGATCGGCGAGATCTCCCCGGGTGACGATCTCGCCGCACTGATCGCGCGCGCACTCCCTGATGCCGCATGGCCGGATGGTTCGACCGGGATGATTGACGGCGATGTCGTCGTCGTGACGAGCAAGGTCGTGAGCAAGTCCGAGGGCCGCATCGTGCCCGAGTCTCAGCGTGATGCTGCGCTCGATGCCGAGACGGTGACCGTGGTCGCCACGAAGGAGACCCCGCGGGGCACCACCCGGATCGTGCGCACGCATCACGGACTCGTGCTCGCAGCGGCCGGCATCGATGCCAGCAACGCGCCGGCAGGCCACGTGCTGCTCCTCCCTCGTGACCCCGACGCGTCGGCGCGGGCTCTGCGGCAGGGCCTGCGCGACCTCACGGGACTCTCCGTGGGTGTCGTGGTGACCGACACCCTGGGGCGGCCCTGGCGCGACGGACTCACCGACTCTGCGATCGGCGTTGCCGGCGTAACCGTGCTCGACGACCTGCGGGGACTCCCCGACGCACAGGGCCGTGCGATGGAGGCGACCGTCATCGCCGTGGCCGATGAGATCGCCTCGGCGGCCGACCTGGTCAAGGGCAAATCCGGTGGAGTCCCCGTCGCGCTCGTGCGGGGCCTCGCCCACCACGTCACCGGCGACGACGGCCCAGGAGCCGTCTCCGGCGTACGCCCTCTCGAGGAGGACCTCTTCCCGCTGGGTTCGACAGAGGCGCGACGCGAGGGGGCACGCGAGGCGGTGGCGTCCCGACGTACCGTCCGGCACTTCACGGACGAGTCCGTTGACGACGCGGTGCTCACGCGGGCGATCGCCGCAGCCATCACCGCCCCGGCCCCGCATCACACCATTCCCTGGCGCTTCGCGGTCCTCGAGGAGCGGCGCGAGGCGCTGCTGTCGGCGATGCAGCAGCGGTGGCGAGCCGACCTCGCGGCGGACGGGTTCGACAAGGACGCCATCGAGCGGCGGGTGAAGCGCGGGGACATCCTGTGGGGCGCACCCGCGGTGGTCCTGCCCTTCCTCGACATGGCCGAGGGGCCGCACGCCTACCCCGATGCC
>CAJBMR010000023.1 GCA_903954205.1 uncultured bacterium
GAGAGCGCGGCGGATGCGCGTGCGGCACGCAGCAGGTGCAGGGCGGCCCGGGGGGAGGCGCCCAGGCGCACATGCGAGTGCTGGCGGGTGGCGGAGACGAGATCGACGACGTAGGCATCGATGGCGGGCGCGACGTAGACCTGGCGCACCGCGTCGATCATCGCGCGCACCTCGGCCGCATCCGTCACGGGTGCGAGGGACTCCAGTGGATCGTCGGCGCTGTGCGCCTGGAGCATCTGGATCTCGGACGAGCGATCCGGGTAGCCCATGTGGACGCGCGCCATGAAGCGGTCGCGCTGCGCCTCAGGAAGCGCATAGGTGCCTTCCATCTCGGAGGGGTTCTGCGTCGCGAGCACCATGAAGGGGCGGCCGAGGAGATACGTCGTGCCGTCGACCGTGACCTGACCCTCCTCCATGCACTCCAGGAGCGCGGACTGCGTCTTGGGGGAGGCCCGGTTGATCTCGTCGCCGAGCACGATGTTGGCGAAGACCGCTCCGGGCTTGAACTCGAAGTCACGTGTCTCGCGGTTGAAGACGCTGACCCCGACGACATCGCCCGGCAGCAGGTCGGGCGTGAACTGGATGCGACGCATCGAGCACCCCAGGGACCGGGCGAGCGACTTGGCGAGCATGGTCTTGCCCACGCCCGGGA
The DNA here is from genome assembly GCA_903954205.1 of uncultured bacterium. Classification (GTDB taxonomy): domain Bacteria; phylum Actinomycetota; class Actinomycetes; order S36-B12; family S36-B12; genus Mxb001. The sequence goes on from CAJBMR010000023.1 coordinate 653, forward strand.
CGTCCTCGATGAGCAGGTGCCCCCCGGCCAGCAGGACGGTCAGGGCGAGCCGCACGGTCTCCGGCTTGCCGGAGATCACGGACTGCACGGCGGAGCCGACGCGAGCGGCGGCCTCAACGGACGTGGTGGAGGCCTCGGAGGTCATGGTCGATTGTCACCCGAGAGCGGCCCGGGGGCCACCCCGGGAGGCGCCGGATCGGTCCTTCGGCAGGATGAGGCCATGGCCACAGTGCATCCCGCCCAATTGGGACGGTTCTTCGAGGACTACGCCGTCGGCGACACCTATCAGCATCCCTTCGGCCGCACGATCTCCGAGGCGGATTCCACGTGGTTCACGCTCCTCACGTGCAACACCAATCAGAACCACTTCAATGCCCACCTGGCGCAGAGCAATCCGATCACGCAGGGTCGCATCATCGTCAACTCCGGCTTCACAGTTGCCCTGGTGCTGGGCCTGTCGGTCATCGACATGAGTCAGAACGCCGTAGCCAACCTCGGCTGGACCGACATCAAGCTCACCTTCCCGGTGTACGTCGGCGACACCATCTACGCCGAGAGCATCTGCATCGACAAGCGCGAGAGCTCATCGCGGCCGGAGATGGGCATCATCACGATGAAGACGCGCGGCCTCAATCAGGACGGTGACGAGGTCGTGTCATGGATTCGCACCGTGATGATTCCGAAGCGCACGTCGGGCATCGGCCAGGACTACTTCCCGCAGGCGAAGTCCGGACCCCTCACCGCACCGGAGTCGTGATGGCGATCGCGCGCTTCCAGCTCGTCGCCATCGATTGCCCGGATCCGGTTGCACTCGCGGAGTTCTATTCCGTCCTCACCGGCTGGCCGCTGACCAAGCCGCACGCCGACTACCCGGAGTGGGTGCAGTTGCGTCCGGAGGCAGGCGCCACCATCGCCTTCCAGCGGGTCGACGACTACCGCGCCCCCGAGTGGCCCGGCCAGGATCACCCCCAGCAGATGCACCTGGACCTCTCGGTCCCCGACCTCGATGCGGGCGAGATGGCCGTGCTGCAGGTGGGAGTCGTCAAGCACGCCCACCAGCCCGCTCCCGACGAGTTCCGTGTCTTCCTCGATCCGGCAGGGCACCCCTTCTGCCTCGTGCACGAGAGGTTTGACCCGCAACCCTCCTGACGGCCCCGATCCGAGCACGTCAGCACCGTGACGTCATCGAGAGTTCACCGTGCGTAACTGGAATCCGACCGCCTGCGCATGGTCGGGTGATGTGCGGTCCGGTGCTGCCGGCTCGCCCCAGCTGCGACAGACACGAGAGGTAGGCGGTATGAGCGAGACCAAGATGGCCGAAGCATGTGCGACCTATCTCAATGAGGACGTGGTGGCAGCCGGCCTGTTCAGCGCGGATGGTGTCGCTGATCGACTCGTCGCCGTGTCGACGTCCCGGTTCGTCATCTTCGACGGCTACGACGACACTCCCGAGGGCTACGGCCCCACGTCTATCCTGGCGGAATTCGACCGTGACGCCACGTCGCTTCAATTCGATGACGAAGGCCACACGCATCGCGTCACGTTGCAGCATGGCGATTCCACCGCGACCCTGTCGGGCGATGTCACGGCTTTCGGGCAGGGATCCAAGGGTCGCCGCCTCGTCCTCGAGGCGATGGGCTCCCCCTCAGCCTGAGGCCGCGTGGCCTAGTCGTCGGGTGGCGGCTCGGGCGCGACCGGTGGGGGCACATCGCAGGTGCGCGGGGCAGGACGATTCGCGAAGCGGTCGGCGATCCATGTGATGGCCTCGGGTCCAGCGACGATGGCCGCCTTCATGTGGTTGACGCCGCCGAGCCACTCGACCGCGAGGCTCGAGCCGGCCTCGCACCATTCCTGCTGGAGTAGGGCGTTGGGCCAGGGGAGCACCACCTCGTCGGCGGTGCCCTGCGCGACGAAGACGGGCATGGCGGAAGGCATGGGCGGCGGGGTCTGTGACGAGATGAGCTGGGCCCAACCCGGTGCATCCGCCGGATTGAGGGAGAAGAAGTCCTGACCGAGGTCGCTGCGCAGGTACCCCTCGAGAGCGGCGGGCTCGATGCACTCCTCGGCGAGTCGGTCGGCGTTGTCGAGGCCGGCCTGCGTGAGCACGCCGTCGATGGGCAGTGACGGGTCGACGTACTGCCACCCCACCAGGGCTTCGGGTCCGATAGCCCAGCCGGCCGCGGTGTCCCACTGGACGCCGACGATCTCGGGGAGCAGTGCGGCGGGTGCGGCCGCAGCGACACCGACGAGTTCGAGCGAGGGATCGATGTCGTCGGCCAGGTGACCTGCCCACAGCGCGGAGTGGCCGCCCTGCGAGTGGCCGTAGACCGCGTAGCGATCACCCGCCTGCGCGAGGTCCCAGGAGCGCAGTGCCTGCACGGAGTGGACGACGTCGTTGGCCTCGGCCTGCCCGACGAGGTAGAGCTCGGGCCCAGGAGTCCCGAGCCCGACGTAGTCGGTGGCGACGACGACCCAGCCGAGCGCGAGTGCCTGCTCGAGCCAGACATCCATGTCGGCGAGCCCGCGCGGGGTGCGCGACGGGGCGCACGCATCGCCCATCCCGACAGTGCCGTGCGCCCACGCGAGCACCGGGCGACCCTCTGGCGGTGCGGGGGAGTCGGGGATGAAGACCATGGCCCCGGACGCTGCCGGTGTGCCATCGGGGCGGGCCGAGACATAGAGCATGCGGTACGCCGTGCCGCCTTCGACGTCCGTCGTCTCGACCGGATCGGCGAAGTCCAGGGGTGCGGTGCGGATCAGGGCGCCCGGTGTGGCGGGCAGCGGCTCGGGTGGTGTGTAGAAGGGATCGAGGGCGACCTGTCGGGCGTTGCCCTGTGCGCGCGCATCGAGCACCTGCGCGGTGATCACCACGACGCCCGTCACCAGCAGCGCCGCGAAGGCGATAAGGATGATGCGCCCTGTGGTCACGTGCACAGGCTAGGCGACCGGCGACAACGATGTGACTTGCGTCCTAGACTCCGCCCATGCGCGTGCCCTCGATGCTCATTGCTGCCGTCCTCGCGGCCTCCTCACTCGGGGTGGCGTCGGCTGCCTCCGCTC
>CAJBMR010000024.1 GCA_903954205.1 uncultured bacterium
CATGACCTCATCGAGGACACCACGGCGGCCGATCCTCCCCCGGCGGTCGAGGCGACCTAGCCGACGATCGCGTCGATGCGCTCGGCGAGCGTGACGTCGAGGTCGGTGATGCGGCCACCCGCGAAGTGTGTCGAGAGCTCCAGGTGAAGCCGACGCCAGCGGATGTCGATGTCGGGGTGATGGTCCATTGCTTCGGCCGCCTGGGCGATCATCACCACCCATTCGATGGCTGCGGGGAAGGTCGGCGCCTCGACATCGCGCACGAGGCGACCGTCACCGATCTGCCATGCGGGAAGTCGCTCGCCCAGGGCGCTCAACTCATCGGCCTCAAGGGGCTCAGGCATGTCGTCCTCTCATCACTGCGACTTCAGATATCACTGCACGTCCACATGCGGGGGCCGCTCACCCGTGGGCACCTCGCGGACCTTCCACGAGCGATCGACGGTCGGCAATCGGAGGGTGACCATCTCACCAGGGTCACTCATCCTCCCCTGTGGACTTCGACCCTCCCGGCCACGACGCTCAGCAACCACCATGAGCTCAAGAGCCATGGCACTGAGGTCGTGCAGACTCTGGTGCCGATGCGCACGTCGTCCGAGGTCGACCTGCGCAATCGACTCGAGGCCAAAACTGTCGTGGACGTCGAGCAGGGTCGAGAGCTCGACCCCGTATCCCGTGGGGACAGAGAGCTGCTCGAAGGCAGTCCGCCGGATAGCCCACTCCCCCGCGAGCGGCTGGATCACTCCGGCGAGCTCAGGCCGATGCAGCGCCAGCCACGGCCGGGCGACAAGCTCGGTGACGCGACCCCCTTCGAGTGAGGGCGACGACCCGACGTTGAGCACCCGGTCGTAGAAGCCGCGCACCAGCATCACCCCGGGGTCCGCCAGCAGGGGTCCGACAAGACCGGTGACGAAATGCGGTCCCCAGTCCGTCAGGTCCGCGTCGATGAAAACCAGCACGTCGGCATCTGTCACGAAGAGGGACTTCCAGAGCGCCTCGCCCTTGCCCGCATGAACGCCGAGGTCGGGACGCACTTCGGCCACGGAGTGCACCTGCGCCCCGGCATCAGCGGCGATTGCAGCAGTCGCATCCGAGGAAAGCGAATCCATGACGATGACATCATCCGCAAGGTCACCGAGATTCGACCTGATGATCCGGACGACGCTCGCGATCGTCTGCTCCTCATTGCGCGCAGGAATGACGACGGCGATCCGATGACTGCCCTTCAGCTCCATGACTCTGCTGAGATCCCACTCGGATGCCTGAGACCAGCCGATCGCAGCCTCACTCACGGGGCTTCTCGTATCGCAGCGAGTCTGGAAGCACGTAGTCGGGCTCGATATCCCGTCGACCCACGAGCACATCTACGGTCGCAATGACGTCGACAGCGGCAGCGACGTCGTGGACGCGCACGATGTTGCCCGGCGTGACGGCCAGGTGCGCGATAGCCGCCGCCGTCGCAGCATCGCGTTGCCGTGGTGTGCGGTGAGTGATCGCGCCGAGGAAGTCTTTGCGGGATAGGGCAAGGAGGAGCGGCCTGCCGAGAGCCCGGAACTCGTCGATGCGACGTAGCATCTCCACGGTCTGGTACGGCGTCTTCGTGAAGTCAGGGCCGGGATCCAGGATCAGCGACTCGCGAGGCACACCTGCTTCGATCGCCACCTGCATCCGCTCCTGCAGGAAGCCCAGGACATCCGCCGTGACATCCCCGTAAAGCGCAGGGTCCTGGAGGCGGACCTTCGGAGGCGCCGCCGTGTGCATGACGACCAATGCCGCCTGGTGCTGCGCGCAGCTGGACGCGACCTCCGGGTGGCGCAGCCCACTCACGTCATTGATGATGTGCGCACCCGCCTGAAGCACTGCATCGACCACACGCGGCTTATACGTGTCGACACTCACCAGCACGTCAGGGAACTGCCGGTGAAGCCACTCGACGATGGGCAGCACCCTCTCGACTTCGAGTTCTGCTTCCACGGGAGGCTGGTTCGTGACCGCGGACTGCCCTCCGACGTCGATGATGTCCGCACCAGCCTCAATCAGCGATGCCGCGAGACCGACCTGTGCGTCGAAGGAGGCATGACGACCTCCATCGGAGAAGGACTCGGGGCTGGCGTTGACGACGCCCATGACGAGCGTGGAGTCAATGGTCCGAGCGCTCCCCTTGATGAGGAGCGCCGGAGACTGGCCGTCGGTCACTCATGCCCCCTGCGGACGAAGCGCGTGAAGACGAAGGAATCCTGCGTGCGCACGGCGACGGGCGTGAACTCAGACACGCCTGCACGCCCCGACAGACTGAGCGCCCACTCGTCGATGGCACCAGCGCGGGCGAAGTCGTCGAGGAGGGACCTGCCTCCCTCGCAGACGATGCGTTCCAGGCCTCGCTCGATCAGTTGCGCACGCAACCATGTGGGGTCGACACGGTCACCCGGAGCGACGAGCAACTCGCACGTCTCGGGCACGCGAGCACGCGCGTCTTCGGTCGCGGAGGCGCTCGTCACGATCAGCGGGGGCAGCGTGGACTCGGAGTACGCCGGATCACCCCACGGCAGGTCGAGGCTGCCACTCACGATGACGAGCCGGGGTGCCGCGCTCCTGCCACGCGCGAGGCGCTCAGCGGACACGCCTTCCCTCGAGCGCATGGGCTTGTAGCGCTCCAGGCGCATCGTGGCGGCCCCCACGACCACGGCATCCGACCAGCGCCGTACGGCGAGGAGGACCTCGAGGTCGGCCGGGCCCGAGATGCTGCCTGAGCGCCCATCCGCACCAGCGGCGGCGCCGTCAAGGGTCATGACGAAGAGGGCGCGCACCCAGGGGCCTGATGGCCACGGGTACTCGTCGTCAAGGGCCTCGGACATGTGCGTCAGTCTCCCACCGCTAACCTCGGGCGGCATGGCAGGCATCCCGGGTGATCAGATCGGCCCGCTCATGCACCAGGTGGTGCCCTACGTCGCGACGCTGGGCCTGGAATACCTCGAGGCGACGCCGGAGCGCACGGTGGTCGTCCTGCGCGATGAGCCGGAGCGCCGCAACCATGTCGGGGGTCCGCACGCGGCAGTGATGTTCGCCGCCGCTGAATCGGCGACGGGTGCCGCCGCGATCGCGGCGTTCGGCGACATGATGGATCGCGCCGTACTGCTGCCTGTGACAGCGACGATGGACTACGTCGCGATCGCGCGGGGCGACGTGACCGCCACCGCACGCGTCAACGGTGACATCGACGCGGCGCGCGCCACCTTCGACGCAGGGTCGCGCCCCGAGATCGAGATCTCCTGCGAGATCACCGACTCCGCGGGCACGGTCACGGGGCGCGTCCTCACGCGCTGGACCCTCAAGGCCTTGAAGAAGGCCTAGGACCTTCAGACCTTGGGCTGCGGCGTCCAGCGCAGGTAGGGCTTGACCTCCTCGACCTCGCCGAAGCGGGCCTTGGCGTCCTCCGTGGACATCATCGGCGAGACGATGACGCGATCCCCGGGGCGCCAGTCGACCGGCGTTGACACGGGTGCCGCATCAGTGAGCTGCAGGGCGTCGATGACGCGAAGGATCTCGTCGAAGTTGCGTCCAACCGACTTCGGGTAGGTGAGCGTGAGCCGCACCTTGTCATTGGGGTCGATGATGAAGACCGAGCGCACCGTGGAGGTGTCACCCTCTTCCGGATGGATCATGTCGTAGAGCTCCGAGACGGTCTTGTCAGGATCGGCGATGATCGGGAAGTTGAGATCGGTGCCACCGACGTCACCGATGTCACCCGCCCAGCCGCGGTGCGACTCAAGCGGATCCACGGAGATCGCGATGCACTTGACGCCGCGGCGCGTGAACTCCGCCTGAAGCGCCGACGTGCGTCCGAGCTCCGTGGTGCACACGGGGGTGTAATCGGCGGGGTGGCTGAAGAACACCGCCCAGCTGCCCTTCTTCCAGTCGTGGAAGTCGATCGTGCCTTCCGTGGTCTCAGCGGTGAAGTTGGGTGCCTGCTCTCCCAGACGAAGTGACATGGATCCTCCTCAGTCCCCGGGGTCATCCGTTGAGGCAGAGCCTAGACATAGGACCAAAGTCCCCTCACATACGCCGGGTAGTTCAGGGTCCTTCGCGTACGACGCGCGGGCCGTGGGCGTAGTCCTCGTGCGATCGTGGGTCATCGCACGGCTCGAGGTGGGTGTGGACCTGCGCGTGCGGCAGGGAGTCCTTGATCGCCGCCTCGACCTCCTCCACCAGGTCGTGGGCTCGCGTCACGGTCCACGAGCCCGGCACGAGCACGTGCACGGAGACGAACTGGTCTCGTCCGGACTCGCGCGTCTGCAGGCCGTGGAACTCCAACTCCCCCGCCGGATAACGGCCCACGAAGTCACGGAGCACGCCGAGCACGCGAGCAGTCTCCTCCTGGGGCAGCGCATGATCGAGCAGTCCGCGGCCGGCGTTGCGCACGAGGATGAATCCGGTCCACAGGATGTTGACGCCGACGGCCAGGGCCACGATCGAATCCAGGGGCAGCCAGCCGGTCACCGCCACGAGCGCGATGCCGACGATCACGCCGATGGAGGTGTAGACGTCGGTCATGAGGTGCTTGCCGTCAGCGACGAGGGCCATGGACCGATGGCGTCTGCCCTGGCGCAGGATGACCAGGCCGACGACCGCGTTGATCACGGTCGCACCGAGCGTGACGGCGAGGCCGATGCCGAGGTCCTCCAGCGGCTGCGGATTCAGGAGTCGGTCGATGGCGGCGTACACGATGAGTCCCGCGGCCACGAGGATCATCACGCCCTCGGCACCTGCGGAGAGGTACTCCGCCTTGCCGTGGCCGAAGTGATGGCGCTCATCTGCCGGCTTCGCTGCGGCGGCGATCGCGATGAGAGCCAGCACGGCTGCCACAAGGTTGACGACCGATTCCAACGCGTCCGAGAGGAGGCCGACCGAGCCCGTGAGCAGGTAGGCCAGGGTCTTCATGCCGATGGTGACGACAGCCGCGGCGATCGAGAGCCATGCCCAGCGCGTCAGCGAGTGCGCATGACCTCCGGACATGCGCCGAGCATGCCATGGGACAGGGCGAGAGGGTCGAGCGAGGAGAGGCGAGCTAGAAGGTCCCCTCACCCGCGGGTGCAGGCTCTGGCGGTGAACCGTCATCGGTGCGCACCGGTCCGCTGAGATAGCGCATGGCGCCGTAGACACCTGCGGCAAGCGGGACGCCGATGAGCGCGCCGAGCAGCCCGAAGTACGCCGCCCCGGTGGCCGTGACGAGGACGATCGCGACGGGATGGAGGTTGACGGTCTGCCCCATGATGAGCGGCTGCAGCACATTGCCCTCGAGCTGGCCGATGACGAAGATGAGGACGATGACGAGTGCGCCTGCGAGCGGTCCATCGGTGACGAGGGCAACGAATGCTGCGAGGAGCATCGCAATGGGTGCGCCGATGTAGGGGATGAAGGCGCCGAAGAACACGATGATGCCCAGCGGGATCGCCAGGGGCACGCCCATGATGAGCAGCACGATCGTCACCAGGGTCGCGTTGGTAATCGCCACGAGCACGAGGCCCTGCGAATACTGCGAGAAGCCGCGCCAGGCGATGCGCACGGTCTGGCCGATGACCTCGCGATTGCGGGCGGGCATCCAGCGCACGAACCAGCCGTAGAGCTCACGGGGCTGGATGAGGACGAAGATGAGGATGAAGACGCCCGCGGCAAGTGCCGTGCCCACGCCGAGGACGCTGCCGACGCCCGAGAGCACCCCGAGTGCGATATCACCGCCCGAGGAGCGGATGAAGTCCTCGACCTGGAGGTAGACGCTGGTGAGTTGCGCATCGGTGATCTGCAGAGGTCCCTCGCGCAGCCAGGTCTGCAGGTCGGTCACGCCCTGGTTGAAGGCGCCCGCGATGCCCTCCCACTGCGAGACGGTCTGCAGGCCGATGAAGGTGACGATCGCGCCGACGGCCACCGCGAAGACCAGCAGCGAGATGACGGCGGCCAGCCAGCGCGGCATCGACTTGGCGAGCAGGTTGACGAGGGGCATGAGCCACGCGGCGACGAGCAGGGCGAAGAACAGCGCGAGGATCAGGGTCTGCAGCGGGGTGATGAGGAGCAGCAGGCCCCACAGGACCACACCGATCGCGGCCAGGCGCCAGGCATACCCGCCGATGCGCCGGAACGCCGGGGAGACGTGGTCGGGGGTGTCGTAGGGCGTCGGAAGGGGCGGCCTGGGCGGAATGTGATTCTCCGTCGACCGGGATCGTCCCACGCTCCACCTCCTCATGGGGAGCGTAGTCCCGCGAGGCACCCCCTCCGGAGCATCGGCCTAGGGTGTGTCCGGACGAGGAGGTGGTGGCATGACCCGCGGATCGGGCAGCGCATCCATGCCGAGGCTCGCCTTCGATAGTGCGGGCTCGGGGCCCCCGCTTGTCCTCATCCATGGCCTGGCGTCGTCACGCCGCTGCTGGGATCTCGTCATCGACGATCTCGCCCGCGACTTCACGGTGTACGCCGTCGACCTGCCCGGCCATGGCGACTCCGATCCCATCCCCGGCCAGACGGAGACCCCGACCACCGAGATGGCGCGCGCCGTCGGCGCCTTTCTCGCCGAGCGTGACATCGACCGTGCGCACCTCGCCGGCAACTCACTGGGGGGGTGGACCGCACTCGAAGCGGCCGCGGATGGCTACGCGTTGAGCGTCACCGCGCTCTGCCCCGCCGGGCTGTGGGAGCCGATCCACGAGCCGATGGGGGCGATCCAGTTCAACCGGCGAGCAGCCATCGCCACGAGGCGCTTCATTCCAGCGATGATGCGCGTCGGCCCCCTGCGCCGGGCGCTGGTCCGCACCGGCTCCGAGCGCACCGCGTCGGTCCCCTTCCGGGTCGCCGTGGATGCCGCCTACGCCCAGGCAGACGCCCGAGGCTTCGCCCAGGCCCACGATGGGGCCCTGCACCGTCGCTTCGACCGCGCGGAGTCGATCTCCGCCGACGTGCCCGTCACCATCGCCTTCGGCGACAACGACCGACTCCTGCCCGCACCGCGCTTCCAGCAGCGTGACCTCGCACCGGGGCACGCGCGCTGGGAGGTGCTGTGGAACTGCGGTCACGCACCGATGTGGGATGTGCCGATCGTGACGACGACCCTCGTGCGCGAGACGGCAGCGCAGGCAGCGAGTGTGCCGGGCATAAGTACATGAGCATTCGCGTCTACCAGGGTCCGCACTCCGAAGGGCGGCGCCTGCCGGTGAGTTGGCAGTGGTTGCCGTGGCTCTTCGCCGGCATCACCATCGGTGGTCAGATCATCTGGCTACTCGCAGAGCCCGCACGCGACTTCCTGACCATCGCGACCGTAGTGAGCTTCTTCCTTGCCTCGCTTAGCCACGCGTGGCTCACCCGTGGCTGGGCCTGGGCCCTGGGCTACGTCGCGATCGCGGCAGGAGTGGGCGGGGCGATGGAGGCCGTCGGGGTGGCCACGGGCTTCCCATTCGGCGCCTACTCCTACAACTCCACGCTCGGACCCACCCTCATCGGCGTACCCATCGTCGTGATGATGGCCTGGGCGATGATGGCCTACCCCGCGCTCCTCGCGGCGCAACGCATCTCGCGGACCCGCGCCGGCGTCGTCGTCTTCGGCGCGTGGATCCTGGCCGCCTGGGACCTCTTCCTCGATCCGCAGATGGTGGGCGAGGGCCACTGGACCTGGTCCTCCCCCGATCCGGGCCTGCCCGGAGTGCCGGGAATCCCCCTCACCAACTACGTCGGCTGGGTGATCACGGCACTCATCATCATGGCGCTCCTTGCCCGATTGCCGGTCCGCAAGCCGGTGGGCGACGGAGTGCCCACCCTCATGCTCGCGTGGGTCTACTTCTCCAACGTCCTTGCCAACGCGGTCTTCTTCGGCCGCCCGTGGGTGGCACTGTGGGGCGGCATCATCATGGGCGCCGTCGTCATCCCGTGGGCGTGGATCTCGTGGACGCGCAGGCCATGAAGGTGCGGAGCATCGCACGTGCCGTAGCGGGGTCGGGAGCGATCACCGCGGCTGCACTCACCGCTCACGCAGCGGTCAACATGCGCATGATCCGACGCCCGCGCGATGAGAGCGTCACCGTCGCCGAACGCGTCTCGATCCTGCTCCCCGCGCGCGACGAGGCCCACCGCATCACGCCGACCCTGCGTTCCCTGCTCGCCCAGGAGGGATTGCCTGACCTTGAGATCCTCATCCTCGACGACGGCTCGACCGATGGCACCGGCGACGTCATCCGCCAGGTCGTCGGATCCGATCCCCGGGTGAAGGTCATCGACGGTCCCGACGACCTGCCCCCCAGCGGCTGGCTGGGCAAGTCCTGGGCGTGC
>CAJBMR010000025.1 GCA_903954205.1 uncultured bacterium
CGTTTACAACCGGCCGATGCAGCGTCCCGCAGAGCTGGATGCGCTCCAGGCTGCCGATGCGCGCAACCTGCCGCGCCCGCAGTCACCCGGGGAGATCCGCGAGACCTGGCTGCGTATGACCGCGAGCCCCAATCTCGCCTCCAAGAAGTGGGTGACGAGTCAGTACGACCGCTACGTGCTCGGCAACACCGTGCTCGCGCAGCCTGAGGACTCCGGGATGATCCGCATCGACGAGGAGTCCGGCCTCGGCGTCGCTGTGTCCACCGACTGCAATGGCCGCTTCGTGCGCCTCGATCCCTACGAGGGCGCCAAGCTCGCGCTCGCGGAGTCCTATCGCAATGTCGCGGTGACGGGCGCGAAGCCGCTCGCGGTCACCAACTGCCTCAACTTCGGATCCCCTGAGGATCCCGGTGTCATGTGGACTTTCGCCGAGGCGGTGCGTGGCCTCGCCGATGGCTGTCTCGAGCTCGGCATCCCCGTCACCGGCGGCAATGTCAGCTTCTACAACTCCACGGGGGATACGGCGATCCTGCCCACACCCGTCGTCGGCGTACTCGGCGTCATCGACGACGTGGAGCGGCGTACGCCGATGGCCTGGGGCCCCGACGGCGAGATTCTCTACCTGCTTGGCGACACCGGCGAGGACTTCGCCGGCAGCGAGTGGGCGCACGTGATGCACGACCACCTCGGTGGCATGCCCCCGCGCGCCGATCTCGCCCGGGAGAAGTTGCTCGGCGAGATCCTCGTCGCGGGTTCGCGCGACGGCATGCTCACGGCGGCCCATGACATCGCTGACGGCGGCGTCGCGCAGGCGCTAGTGGAGATGGCGCTGCGCTCAGGCGTAGGAGCTCGTGTGTGGGCGCCCGATGGTGTGGAGGCTGCCACTTTCCTGTGGTCGGAGACGCCCGGGCGCGCGATCGTCGTCTTACCGCGCTCGGAGGAGATGCGTTTCAGCGCGATGTGCGCCGCACGCGGTCTGCCCGCGCACCGCATCGGCGCCGTCGATTCAGGTCTGGGTGCCGACGTCGGCTACCCCGGTGAGCAGGTGCTCCAGGTGGGTGACGTCGTGCTCACCCTCGACGAGTTGCGCGACGCCCACGAGTCGACGTTCCCGTCGTACTTCGGGCCCGCGCTGACGGCCTAAGGGGCGATGGAGTCCATAGGTGCGCCGATGCCCGTCTCATCGAGCAGCGCGTAGACCTCGCTCGCCCGATAGCGCCGATGACCGCCGAGCGTGCGCACGGCAGAGAGCTTGCCGGCTTGCACCCAGCGCGACACCGTCTTGGGGTGCACGCGGAAGAGTTGAGCGACCTCAGCGGGCGTGAGCAGACGCTCAGGCTCCGAGAACTTGTCATTGGGCACGGTCACCAGGTCCCCCGATCGGTTGATGTCCCAGGAATACCCTACCGGGATTCGCCCGATTTGCCCCGGAAGTGGTGGTTTTCCTCCGTGCGACCCCCCGGTTTGCCGACTCGTCTACCCCCCAGGATGCTGGGCCCATGAATGATGTCGTCGACCGCGGGGGCGCCTGGGCCGTGGTGGGTGCCGGGCCCCATGGCCTGTCCGCCCTGAAGAACCTGCTCGAACTCGGCCTCGACGCCGATGGATTCGAGCGTGACACCGACCTGGGCGGCAACTGGAACTTCCACGCCGAGAACTCGCGCGTGTATGAGTCGACGCATCTCATCTCCACCAAGCCCTTCACGCAGTTCCCCGACTTCCCCATGCCGGACGCCTATCCGGACTATCCGTCGCACTGGCAGGTGCACCGCTACTTCCGCTCCTACGCCGAGCACTTCGGCCTGCTCGATCACCTCGCCTTCAACTCCGAGGTAGTGAGCGTCACTCCGGTCGCGGGCGAGCGCTGGGATGTCACGGTGCGTGATCGCGAGTCAGGTGTCGAGACGACGCGTCAGTACGCCGGAGTCGTAATCGCCAACGGCCACAATTGGTGGCCAAAGATCCCGCAGTACCCCGGCCAGGACACCTTCACCGGAGAGATCAAGCACTCCGCGGACTACAAGAGCGCCGATGTCGTGCGCGGCAAGCGCGTGCTCGTCGTCGGCGCGGGCAACACGGGCTGCGATGTCGCCGTAGAGAGCGCGCAGAACGCCAAGGAGACATTCCATTCCACGCGCCGCGGCTACTACTACAACCCGAAGTACGCCTTTGGTCGTCCCTCGGACCAGACGGCTGACCTGCTCCTGGCCCTGCGCCTGCCTCTCGCCCTACGCCGCGTGATGTTCAAGTCGGTGCTGCGCCTCACGGTGGGTGACTTCGAGAAGTTTGGGCTGCGCAAGCCGGACCATGAGTTCTTCGAGACGCACCCGATCGTCAACCAGCAGCTCGTCTATTACGTCGGCCACGGCGATATCCAGCCCAAGCCTGACATCGACCGCCTCGACGGTTCCACCGTGTACTTCGAGGATGGCACGAGTGCGGAGATCGACGTCATCGTCTTTTGCACCGGCTACCTCGCGCACTTCCCCTTCCTTGACGACTCCTACCTCAATCCTGAGGGTGACCACCCGGTGCTTGCGCGCCAGATCTTCACCCCGGCGACGCCGACCCTCGCGGTGTCGGGGCTCATCCAGCCCGACAGCGGGCAGTGGACCATCGCGCACTGGCAGGGCATGCTCATCGCGACCTACGCCGCCCTGCGCGCCCAGGATCCCGTGGCCGCGCAGCGCTTCTACGACGCCATCGTGAGCGAGACAGGCGTGCGTTTCACCGGTGGCGCGGAATACAAGGACTCCACGCGCCACTACTACGAGATCGCCCACCAGGAGTACCTGCGCGCCATCGAGCGCGATCTGCAGCGCCTCGAGTCGATGGCCCCGGCTATCTCGGGGAGCCTGGCGGCCGCGCGATGAGCAGGCTGCGTCGCCCCTCCAAGGTGATGCGCATGTGGGACTGGTCCGTGCCGCCCACCAGCGCACATCGCGAGGTGCTCTCGATCGTGCCCGAGGGCTGGATCGATGAGCCGCGTGCCACCCGCAAGCCGCCGATCCTCTTCGTCCACGGCCTCGCGCACGGCGCCTGGTGTTGGCGCGAGCAGTGGATGCCCGCAGCCGCCGAGCGCGGTTTCCCCGTCTACGCCGTCTCACTGCGCGGACACGGCGACTCCGGTGGCCGCAAGCGCCTCGGCCGCACGCTCCTGCGCCACTACGTGCACGACGTCATGCAGACGATCACCGAGCTGCCGCAGCAACCTGTGCTGGTGGGGCACTCCATGGGTGCGCTCGTCTCCCAGCTCGTGGCCGATCGCTATCAGCCGCGCGGCCTCGCCCTGCTCACTCCCGCCCCGATCCAGGGCGCGGCGTACGAGCTGCCCAAGCTCATCCGCAAGCGACCGCTCGATGCGCTCAAGGTCGTCGCCGGTGGCACGCTCCCGCTGCGCTCCGAGCAGCTCTTCACCGGCCTCGATGAGACCACGGCTGCTCGTTACGTCGATCGGCTCGGACGCGAGTCGCCGTGGGCGCAGTACGAGTTGCTCATCCCCCATCGCATCGGCCCCGTGCGCTGCCCCGTACTCGTCGTCGGCACACCCGATGATCGGGTCGTCGACGAGAAGGCGGTCGAGGTCACGGCTGCGGCGTACGGCGTCGATCCCGTCTGGCTGCCGGGCATCGGCCACGACCTGATGCTCGATGGCGGCTGGGAGAAGGCGCTCTCCGTCGTCCTCGACTGGATCGACGAGCGCTGCTGAGCTATGGCTGACCCTGCACTCGCCCAGCAGCTCGAGACCTGCCTCACGGCGTACTCCATGGACCGCACCCCCGATTCACAGATCGAGCGCGCCGCCGTCAAGGCGACCCTCGGGCTACTCACGGCATCCGCGCCCGGCAAGTCCGTCGAGGTGCGTGTGCCGCCGTACGCCGCGGTGCAGGCGGTCGAGGGCGTGAAGCATCGGCGCGGCACGCCCGCAGCGGTCGTGGAGTGCGATGCGCGCACGTGGCTCCAGCTCGCCACGGGAGCACTCACCTGGGCTGACGCCGTGGCGAGCGGCAAACTGCGCGCGAGCGGGGAGCGCAGCGACCTTTCGGCATACCTCCCCCTCGCCTAGCGGCACCACTTTTCGCCAGTTATCGCGACTTCGGCGTGTAAGGAAGTCCCGCGAAGTGGCAAAAACGGGCTAGTCGCGGAGGGGATAGCGCCAGACGAAGGGCAGGCTCAGCGCGACGAGCACGACGGGCAGCACCGAGAAGGCCAGCGTGACGCCGAGTATTGCCGAGTCCGGCTGCGTCACCGTCTGCCCTGCCGTGGTCGAGATGAACCCGGTGATCGCGAGCATCATGAGCACGAGCGCGGGTCCCACCGCGAAGGCCGCCGTCTCGCCAGCGGTCCACACTCCCGTGAAGGCTCCTGCGCGCTGATTGCCAGTGCGGGCAGCGTCGTCGGAGATCGTGTCGGGGAGCATGGCGAGCGGGAACATCTGCATGCCGGCGTATCCCACCGACGTGACGGCGACGAGTGCGAGTGCGGCGGCGAGTGGCACCACGTGCGCGGCCAGTGAACCCACGAGCCCTGCCATGAAGACGAACGACGAGATGATGAAGCCCCGTCGCTTGCCGATGCGATGACCGACGAAGGCCCACAGCGGCATGAAGATCACCGCGGGCACGAGGAGTACGCCGAAGACGATGCCGAAGTCAGCGACGCCGAGGATGTAGCGCGAGAAGTACGGCGCGGCTGCGAGCACAGCGCCCGCTCCGAGGGCCTGGAAGATGAAGGCCACGATGAGAATGCGGAAGGGGCGCGCGGACCATGCGACGCGGAACTGCTCCTTCAGGGATTGCTCGCCCGCGGTCGACTCCGCGACATAGCGGCGGAGTCGGCGTACGACGGCCCAGCACGCGAGCATGGCGAATGCGATGAGCGCTCCGACGGCGATACCCATGAGCAGGTAGCCGGTGTACTCATCGGCGACCAGCCCGACGATGACGGGTGCACCGACGCCGAAGAGAAGAATGCCGACGACCTGGAATCCCACGCGCCACGACATGAGCGTCGTGCGCTCCCGAGGTGAATCGGTGATCTCCGCGGCGAGCGCGATGTAGGGCACCTGGAAGAAGCCAAACGCCGTCGCCGCGATGAGGAAAGCGAGGAG
>CAJBMR010000026.1 GCA_903954205.1 uncultured bacterium
ATCGAGGCGCAGGCCCTGCGCTGGACCGCGGAGTTCGTCGGCTTCCCGCTCGCGGGCGGCTCCTTTACCTCGGGTGGCACCGTCTCCAACGTCACCGCACTCGCCGCGGCTCGCGAGCGCGCGGTGCCGGGCAGCAGGCAGGTGGGTACGCCGAGTAGCGCGGTCGCCTACTGCTCATCGGATGCCCACTACTCGATCGTGCGCGCGATCGAGCTGCTCGGCATCGGATCCGACAACCTGCGCGCTGTGCCCATTGATGAGCACCGCCGCATGCGACCGGAGGCTCTCGATGACCTGATCCGGGCCGATCTCGCAGCGGGTCGGATTCCCATCGCCGTGGTCGCCACGGCCGGGACGACACTCACGGGCGCCATCGATCCGCTCGACGCGATCGCGGATCTCTGCGCGGAGCACGGGA
The DNA here is from genome assembly GCA_903954205.1 of uncultured bacterium. Taxonomy (GTDB): domain Bacteria; phylum Actinomycetota; class Actinomycetes; order S36-B12; family S36-B12; genus Mxb001. The sequence goes on from CAJBMR010000026.1 coordinate 419, forward strand.
TCTGGATGCATGTCGATGGCGCCTACGGCCTGCCCGCGGCGTCCGTCATGCCCGAGCGCTTCGCGGGCCTGGATCGTGCGGACTCGGTGACCGTGGACGCGCATAAGTGGATGTTCGTGCCCAAGGCCTGTGGCATCGTCATGGTGCGCGACGAGTCAGCCCTCGCGTCCGCCTTCGGTCACGAGACGTCGTACATCCCCGGCACGCGGAACGCGGTCGACGTGACGCTGGAGTACTCCCGCCCACTGCGCGCCCTCAAACTCTGGCTTGCCTTCCGCGTGCATGGTGCAGCAAAGTTCCGCGAGACCATCCAGGGCAATATCGACCTGGCACGCATGCTCCACGCGATGGCTGCGGAGCGCGGCTGGGAGGTCGGACCCGCCCCTGATCTGTCGATCGTCCTCATGCGCAAGCCCGGCATCGACAACGCCGAACTCGTGCAGCGGCTCCAGGCTGACGGCCGCGTCTACATCTCCCACGCCACTGTCGATGGGGAGACCTGGCTGCGGCCCTGCTTCACCAACACCCGCACCACTGCATCGGACGTCCAGGTGCTCATGGATGTGGCCGATGAGGTCTCCCGCGCCTGACCCTGTGGACGGCCGCCCCATCTGATTCGCGATTCGGGTGATGCTCGCCCGATGTCTGCAGATCACCCTCTGCCACAGAGGATTGACATTGCAATTCTGTTGAACAATAATGCTGTGAGCTTCACCCAGTCGGCCCGTCGACACCGGATCGGGCGAGCACGGGTGCTGTCGGTGCTCTCAGCGACGGCCTACGTCGACGTCAGCTCACCGGCGGAGCAGCGGATCCGCGTCCTATTCGTGGGACGTGACTGGACGGGGCGACTACTGGAGGTGATCGCGGTGATCGAGGAAGACCAAGCGGTGGTCATCCATGCGATGGATGCCCGGCCCAGCGTCGTCAGGCGCTACGTGGAAGGGATCCGACGTGGCACGACATAAGCGACCGTTGCCCGGCTATGTGGACATCGGACTCACCAACGACGAGGTCGACGTCATCGTCGAGGAGACGATCCAGGCCTACCTGGACGGTCGAACCACCCAAGTCGACCTCCGCCGCGGCCGCCCATCGCTCAATGGCCAGCCCGCACCATCACCCCATGTCGGCTTCCGCGTCTCACCCGAGCTCCGTGAACAGGCCGACGCACTCGCGCGCAGCCGCGGCGTCACGCTCTCCCAGCTCGCTCGTGAGGCACTGGAGCAGTACGTCAAGGGCGCCTAGCACTCAGATGGGCCCCCCGACCTAAGTCGGAGGGCCCATCGTGGAGCGAGTTGTTGCTTATCCGATCAGCATCACCGTGCGGAGATGATGAGCGAGTTGGAGCGGATATCTTCGAAGCGGAACTGAATGGAAATGCGCTTGCTTGTCTGGCGCTGCCATTCGAAGTTCCCCAGTTCGCTCACTGTGCGCACACCAGTACCGGCCGTGAATCCGGTCTCACCCGGGAAGCGGATGAACGGTGTCACCACTTCACCCACCAACTCGGTCGTGGTGCCTTCGACGAAGACGCGGTTCGGTGAAATCGCCGTTGGGCAGGTCGTCGTAGGGCTTGCCGCGATAGAGCTTCAGGGCCGCCTCCAGGTGGGCACGCGCTTCTCGGAAGCGCCCCTGGCTCACGTGATTCAGGCCTCGCTCCACATGGTGCCTGAATTGCACTTCATCGATCTGCTCGTCTTCGACGTTGAGTCGGTAGCCGACACCCACGAGTTCGATCGCGTGCGCGCCCAGGATGGTGCGCAGGTGAGAGACGTAGGACTGCAGGCTGCGCAGCTGCTGCGCCGTGGCTGATCCCCAGATGCGCTGGGAGATGGCCTCTCGGGCCACGACTTCGCCCGGGTGACTTGCCAGCACAGCGAGCACCCGCCGCTGCTGGGGCGCGGGCGGATGGATTTCCTCACCGTCGCGCATGATGATCTGCGGGCCGAGGACGTGGATCGAGATCGGCATCACCGAGCTTCGTCCCGGACGTGACATATCGCGGTCGGATGAAGGTGATTTCTCTGCGGACTGCATGCATAAGGTCTACGCATCGCATGCGCGTGCGACAAGGATCCCGCAGGTCACTCGTAGGTCAGTGGACGGTCAGGACTCCCTCATCCCCCCAAGGGGTGCGGATAGGGCGTCCCCTCATCGTCGACGTCCCGGGGGCAGATTCTCTGATCCGCCGGGCCACTACGCTCACCCCATGGCCTTGAAGCGCCCGGAGTGGATCTCGCGCTGGTCCACCGACACCGCTGCACAGGCGGGGGTCATCGGCGCGGCCTGGAGCGTGGCCGGCTCACTCGCGCGCGGTCTG
>CAJBMR010000027.1 GCA_903954205.1 uncultured bacterium
GCGGCGACATGTTGGGGCGTGAGCCCGAGGTGGAGGAGGGCGAGGTGGCTGAGGAGACGGGGATCCAGGTGACGGCACCGGAGTTCGTCGGCCTGGTCGAGCGCGCGAGCGGATCCGGGTCGACGTACCTGATCGCGGACTTCGCCTTCATGGGTGAGGGGCAGCCGCGCGCCGCGGACGATGCCGAGGAGGCGCGCTGGTGCGACCCTGACGCCATCCCGGGGATGGCGTCGTCACCGGGGTTGGTGGACGCCCTGCGTGAGTGGGGCTACCTCGCCTAGGGCTACTCGCCCTGGGCGGGTGCGCCACCGCGCTTCGTGCGCTTGCGGCGCCGACTGGACTTGGCACCGCCTTCGGCGGATGCCTCAGAATTCGCGGCGGGGCGACTCGATCGCTCGCGTCCTGCGTCCCGGCCGGAGCTGCGCGACGACGTACGCGTGGACCCACCGCGCGGATGCGCGGCCGCGGGCTTGCGCTTGCCCGTCTCGCCAAGGTCCTCGACCTCTTCGGCCTGGAGCCCCGCGCGCGTCTGCTTGTCCTTGGCGAGCCTCCCCGTGACGTCACGGGAGATGCCGAGTCCGGTGTAGACGTGGTCGGACGTGGAATAGGTCTCGAGGGGATCCTTGAAGGGCAGCCCGAGGATCTTGTCGATCATCTGCCAGCGGGCGATGTCCTCCCAGTCGACAAACGTCACCGCGACACCGCTGGCGCCCGCTCGGCCGGTGCGTCCGATGCGATGGAGGTAGGTCTTCTCATCGTCAGGGCACTCGTAGTTGATGACGTGGGTCACCCCGTCGACGTCGATGCCGCGTGCCGCGACATCGGTGGCGACGAGCACATCGACCTTGCCATTGCGGAAAGCGCGCAGGGCCTGCTCGCGTGCTCCCTGGCCGAGATCGCCATGGACAGATCCGACGGCGAAGCCGCGCTCGGTGAGTTCATCGGCGATCTTCTGTGCCTTGCGCTTGGTGCGGGTGAAGATCATCGTGAGTCCACGGCCATCGGCCTGGAGCACGCGAGCGAGGAGTTCGACCTTGTCCATGGGGTGGGCACGCCACACGTGCTGCTCGATGGCATCGACGGTGGCGCGGTCGTCACCCGGATCGGCGGCGCGGATATGGGTCGGCTGCGTCATGTAGCGGCGCGCAAGGGCGACGATCTGGCCGGGCATGGTGGCCGAGAAGAGCATTGTCTGCCGCGCGGCGGGCAACTCCGCGACGAGGCGCTCGACATCGGGCAGGAAGCCCATGTCGAGCATTTCGTCGGCTTCGTCCAGGACCAGGACGCGCACGCGCGATAGGTCGAGCGAGCGCCGCTGCATCAGATCGATAAGTCGCCCCGGCGTGCCGACGACGACCTCGACGCCTGTTGCGAGTGCCTCGACCTGGGGTTCATAGGAACGACCGCCGTAGACGCTCAGCACCCGGGCTCTCTGGCGCGCACCGGCCTGCTCGAGGTCTCCGGCGACCTGCACGCAGAGTTCGCGCGTCGGCACCACCACGAGCGCCTGAGGTGCCGCTCCGGGGGTGTCGTCGCGCTCCACCCGCTGGAGGAGGGGAATGCCGAAGCCCAGGGTCTTGCCGGTGCCGGTCTTGGCCTGGCCGATGAGGTCTCGGCCCTCGAGAGCCAGCGGAAGTGTCATGGCCTGGATCGGGAAGGCACGCTCGATGCCGGCAGCAGCCAGCGAGGCGACGATCTCGGGTGATGCGCCGAGCTCGGCGAACGTGGGGGCTACGGGCGCTACGACCTCGACGGCCGTTTCGGCATCGATGGATTCAGTGTCGGTAGATTCAGTAGGGGGTGAATCGGTCATGGTTGTGCTCCAGTGCGATTCCGCGGGCACCGCACCCGATCCTCATCGGGGGCGCCACACACGGGGGGCGGATGGGGCTCACACCCCTCGGGGGCCCGGCCGGGCGCCCGCATCGCTCACGCGATGAGTTCATGGTACCCCGCGGGCACTAATCTTCGGCCATGGCATCGATCGACGGTGACGCGCTCACGAGTGACGTGGACTATCGCGCCGCCGTCGTCGACCTCCTCGGCGTGCTGGCCTATGGAGAGCTCATGGCATTCGAGCGGCTCGCTGCCGACGCCGCGTTGGCTCCGACCATCGAAGACGAAGCGCAACTCGCTGCCATGGCTGCAGCTGAGTTCCGTCACTTCTCCCGCTTGCGCGACCGCCTCGTAGAAATCGGTGCTGATCCCGCTGTCGCGATGCAGCCCTTCCGGCAACCGCTCGAACGCTTCCACGAGATGACGGCCCCGAGCGACTGGCTCGAGGGCTTGGTCAAGGCCTATGTCGGCGATGGGATCGGCATCGACTTCTATCGCGAGATCGCCGCCCACCTTGACCCGCAGACGCAGGCGCTTGTGCTCGACGTCTGCGAGGACCTGGGGCAATCGGCCTTCGTCGTCGACCGCGTGCGCGCCGCTATCGCCGCGGACCCCCGCGTCGAGGGCCGCCTCGCCCTATGGGCACGTCGACTCGTGGGTGAAGCACTGTCGCAGGCCCAGCACGTCGCGGCGGAGCGCGAGGCGCTGACGGCCCTGCTCGTCGGCGAGGTGGGCACGCAGAGCGGCGGCATGGATCTCACGGCCATCGGCGCGATGCTGTCGCGTCTCACCGATGAGCACTCGCGGCGTATGCGCGCGCTCGGCCTGTCGTCCTGAGTGCGGGTCGGTCAGGTGCCGAAGCCGACGCGGCGTGATGTCGCGGGACTGACCTCGACGTAGGCGATGCGGTCACCGGGCACGATGACGCGCCGGCCCTTGTCGTCCTCGAGGCTGAGGATCCCGCCGTCAGCGATGGCGGCACGCACCGCGGCCTCGATGTCCTGGGGAGTCTGGTCCGACTCGAGCACGATCTCGCGTGCGGTCTGCTGAACGCCGATCTTGATCTCCACGGATCCTCCTTCGTCCCCAGGTTAACGCGGAAGCCGCATCAGGGCGTCGGGGGGTGAGACAGCGGGAAGCCACCGATGCCGCGCCAGCCCAGGCCGGCGATGAGATCGACCGCGGCCTCGCGCGTCATGCGCGGCTCCTCGCGCAACCAGCGCCGGGAGGCGATCTGGGCCATGCCCAGAAGTCCGGCGGCCAGGAGCTCGGCCTGGGCGGCAGAGAGCCCGGTGTCCTCCGCGATCACCCTGCCGAGCATCAGGGAGCAGGCATCGTCAGCGGCCTCGACGCGGTAGCGGACCGCGGGTTCATTGGTCAGGTCGCTCTCGAAGACGAGTCGGTAGGCGCCGTCGGGATCATCGACGAAGGCGAAGTACGCCGCGATCGCGCCGCGAACGCGCTGCTTGTTGTCCGTGGTGGCCTCCAGGGACGCCCGAAGCGTGTCGAGGAGCACGGCGATGCCGTCGTCGAGCAGGGCGACGTAGAGATCGAGCTTGCCTGGGAAGTGCTGGTAGAGGACCGGCTTGCTCACCCCTGCTCGCTCGGCGATGTCGTCCATCGCTGCGGTGTGGTAGCCCTGGGCGACGAAGACTTCCCGAGCGGCACGCAACACCTGAGCGCGGCGTTCCTCGCGAGGGAGCCGGGCCAGGCCAGGGGGAGCGGCTTCAGATGGGCGCGCATCATCGGCCGCGGTCACGTGGCCATGCTAGTGCCCGAGCGCGCTTCCACCCCGGTGCCGTGGTCCCATAAGCGGGTGACGATCCCCTCGGGCGAACGCTGGTCCCTTCCGACCGGGGAGCTTCATGCCCGTGAGGCCGGGGAGGGCCCGGTGGCCACGGTGCTCGTCCACGGGCTGGGCGGCTCGGCGCTCAATTGGGTGCCGCTCATGGAGCGACTCGGCGGCCAGACCGCCATGCTCGCCGTCGACCTGCCTGGCTTCGGCATGTCACCGCCCCCGCGGGACGGCGACTACTCCCCGCGCGGACACGCGCGCACTGTCGCGGCGGCGATCGAGGCGTGGAGTCGCCGTCGCGGTGTCACGGGCCCCGTGCATGTGGTGGGCAACTCCATGGGTGGTGCCGTCGTTCTCCAGCTTGCCGCACATCGTCCTGACCTTGTGTCGTCCCTGACGCTGGTGTCACCCGCACTGCCGTCGACGCGGGTCGGCCGGGGCAATGCGCATCTGCCTGTCGTCGCGGTGCCAGGGCTCGGCGAGGCGCTTGTGCGCCGTTACGCCGAGGTCCCGGCCGAGCAGCGAGTCCGGATGACTCTCGATGCGTGCACGACCGACCCCGGTCGCGTCCCCCAGTCGCTCCGCGATGCGCTCATTGCCGAGACGGGTCAGCGTGACTCCCTGCCCTACGCGACCGATGCCTTCCTGCGATCGCTTCGCGGTCTCCTTGCGACCTACGCGGATCGGGGTCCGCGTCGCCCATGGCGGCTTGCTCGGCAGGTCCGCAAGCCTGTCCTGGCGATCTACGGCGAGGACGACGTCCTCGTCGATGCCCGGGGAGCCGCTCGGGCGGCACGGGAGTTCCCTGACGCCGACGTGATCCTCCTCGACGACTGCGGCCATGTGGCGCAGATGGAGCACCCCGACCTGGTCGCGGACCTGTGGTCGGGGAAGTTCACCCCGGTGTCCGTCCCGGCTGAGTAGGGTCCTCGGGCGGGATAAAGTCCCGTCCCCGGACACCCGATCGTCCGGCGTACTGCCCGACTCGGGAGGTGGACATGGCTCGACCGGTGCCCCTGGACGTCGACACCCTGCGGCGTGAGGTCGACGAGGGCCTCATCGACACAGTCGTCGTCGGCATCACTGACATGCAAGGACGCATGCAGGGCAAGCGGATCCATGCGGACCACTTCGTCAATGACACGTTGGCGCACGGCACGGAGGGATGCAACTACCTCCTCGCGGTCGACATAGACATGAACACGGTGTCCGGCTACGCGATGTCGTCCTGGGACTCCGGTTACGGCGACATGGTGATGCGCCCCGACCTCTCCACTCTGCACCGCATCCCCTGGCAGGAGGGCGCGGTGGGAGTGCTCTGCGACGTCCTCTGGGAGGACGGGTCCGACGTCGTCGCGTCACCGCGCCAGGTGCTTCGACGCCAGGTCGATCGCCTTGCCGATGCCGGCATGGCGGCGTTCGTCGGCACCGAGTTGGAGTTCATCGTCTTCCTCGACAGCTATGAGGAGGCATGGGAGGCGGGCTATCGGGACCTCACGCCAGCCAATCTCTACAACGTCGACTACTCCATCCTGGGTGGTGCCCGGGTCGAGCCGCTGCTGCGCCGTATCCGGTTGGCCATGGCCGGTGCCGGGTTGGAGGTGGAGAGCGCCAAGGGGGAGTGCAACTTCGGCCAGCATGAGATCGCCTTCAAGTACAACGAGGCGGTCGTCTCCTGCGATCGCCACACGATCTACAAGACCGGAGCCAAGGAGATCGCCGCGCAGGAGGACGTCTCGCTCACCTTCATGGCCAAGTACAACGAGCGCGAGGGCAACTCCTGCCACATCCACCTGTCCTTCCGCGGGCTCGACGGATCGATGGTGATGGCGGACGACGCAGCATCGGACGGCATGTCACCGCTGGGCCGCTCCTTCGTCGCGGGCCAGATTGCTCACATGGAGGAGCTCACCCTGCTCTTCGCTCCCCAGATCAACTCCTACAAGCGCTTCGTCGAGGGGTCCTTTGCGCCGACCGCAATCAAGTGGGGACGTGACAACCGCACGTGCGCGCTGCGCCTGGTCGGCCACGGCCCCTCACTGCGACTGGAGAATCGCGTGCCGGGCGGCGACGTCAACCCCTACCTCGCGACCGCGGGCATCATCGCGGCGGGGCTCGACGGCATCGATCGCGGATTGGATCTCGAGCCGGCATTCGAGGGCAACGCCTACGTCGCCGACGCCGCTCGCGTGCCCACCAGCCTCGGCCGGGCAGTCGAACTCTGGGAGGGCTCCGACTGGATTCGCGAGACCTTCGGGGAAGAGGTCCAAGACCACTACGCCAGGATGGGACGCGTGGAACTCGAAGCCTTTGGCCGTGCCGTGACCGATTGGGAGCGTTACCGGGGGTTTGAGCGACTGTGACCGCTGTCATCAGCCCGATCAGCGGGCAGCAGATCGCCGACGTACCCTCCGCCTCGCTGGAGGAGACCGACGCCGCCATCGTCCGCGCGCACGCGGCCTTCCCGGCCTGGCGAGCGGTGTCTCCGGGCGATCGGGCCCGGCTCCTCCGCCGGTTCAGCCAGGTCGTCGAGGACCACATCGAGGAGCTAGCTCAGCTCGAGGTGACCAACGCCGGGCACACCATCGGCAACGCGCGCTGGGAGGCCGGCAACGTCCGCGACGTGCTCGCCTACTACGCCGGTGCGCCCGAGCGCCTCTTCGGTCGCCAGATTCCCGTGGCCGGTGGAGTCGACATGACCTTCCATGAGCCCATCGGGGTCGTCGGCGTGATCGTGCCGTGGAACTTCCCGATGCCCATCGCCGGCTGGGGTTTCGCGCCCGCACTCGCGGCGGGGTGCACCGTCGTCCTCAAGCCCGCCGAGGTCACCCCCCTGACCGCCATTCGGCTCGGCGAACTCGCCCTTGAGGCGGGTATCCCCGAGGGTGTCTTCACCGTCCTGCCCGGCAAGGGATCGGTGGTGGGTGAGCGCTTCGTCACCCACCCGCTCGTGCGCAAGGTGGTCTTCACCGGCTCCACCGAGATCGGTGAGCGCGTCATGGCGGGGTGCGCACCGCAGATCAAGCGCGTCACTCTCGAACTCGGGGGCAAGAGCGCCAACATCATCTTCGCCGACTCCGACCTGGAGCGGGCGGCTGCCACTGCGCCGTACGGCGTCTTCGACAACGCGGGCCAGGACTGCTGCGCGCGTTCGCGCATTCTGGTGGAGCGCTCGGTCTTCGATCGGTTCATGGGCCTGCTCGAGCCGGCCGTGGCCGGTGTGCGCGTCGAAGATCCCTCACTGGATTCCGCCGAGATGGGTCCGCTCATCACGGCGGCTCATCGCGAGACGGTCGCATCGTTCGTCGACGACTCGCAGGTTGCCTTCCGCGGTGCGTGCCCGGACGGTCCCGGGTTCTGGTACCCGCCGACTGTGCTGGCGGCATCGGAGTCCGACCGCGCGTACCGCGAGGAGATCTTCGGGCCGGTCGTCGTCGTGGTGCCCTTCGAGGACGAGGCAGATGCGATCCGTATGGCCAATGACTCCGACTACGGTCTCTCCGGGTCCATCTGGACCCGCGATGTGGGTCGTGCGCTGCGCGTCGCGAGGGGTGTCGATTCCGGCAACCTCTCGGTTAACTCGCATTCGTCCGTGCGCTACTGGACCCCCTTCGGCGGGTTCAAGCGCTCCGGGCTCGGGCGCGAACTCGGCCCGGATGCACTCGAGGCCTTCACTGAGACCAAGAACGTCTTCATCGCCAACGACTGATCCCCGATCGAGAGGAATTCCATGTCCGACGTCGTCTGCCGCCGCCTTGTGGGCCGCACTGCTCTCATCACCGGGGGTGCGAGCGGTATCGGCCTAGCCTCTGCGCAGCGCCTCGCGAGCGAGGGTGCGAATGTCGTTATCGCCGACATGGACGACAGGGCCGGCGAGGCGGCCGCGGCTGAGGTGGGGGGAATCTTCGTCAAGGTCGACGTGACGTCGCCCGAGGACAACGACCGGATGTACAAGGTCGCTGTCGACACCTACGGCTCGATCGATATTGCCTTCCACAATGCCGGAATCTCCCCGCCCGATGATGACTCCATCCTCGACACCGGCCTCGAGGCGTGGAAGCGCGTGCAGGATGTCAACCTCACGTCGGTCTACCTCGGGTGCAAGGCCGTGCTGCCCTACATGCTCGAGCAGGGTCGCGGCTCGATCATCAACGTCGCCTCCTTCGTCGCGACCATGGGAGCGGCGACCTCGCAGATCTCCTACACGGCATCCAAGGGCGGTGTGCTCTCGATGTCGCGCGAGCTCGGTGTGCAGTTCGCACGCCAGGGGGTGCGCGTCAACGCGATCTCACCCGGGCCCGTGAAGACCCCGCTGCTCATGGAGCTCTTCGCCAAGGACCCCGAGCGCGCCGCGCGACGCTACGTCCACATCCCCTTCGGCCGCTTCGGCGAGCCTGCGGAGATCGCGGCGGCCGTGGCCTTCCTCGCCTCTGACGACTCGTCGTTCATCACCGCATCGAACTTCCTCGTCGACGGAGGCATCTCGGGCGCCTACGTCACCCCGCTGTAGCGGGGCTAGCTGCGGCTGAAGGGCAGCACCGCGGTCAGCCAGGTGATGAGGCCGTTGGGGTTGCGCGACTGGGTCCACACGAGCCCCGGACCGGTGATCTCCACGACGATCCCCTCGCCGGACTTCAGGGACTTCATGACCCCGCCTGTGGTGCGGGCCTGCATGGCGATGTAGGCGTCGTAGGCGACGATGTGCCCGGAGTCCACCACCAGGCGCTCGCCTTCGTGGAGCGCGTGCTGGTCGAGCGCGCCGTACGACGCTACGACGACCTTGCCCGCGCCATCGAAGCGCGAGACGAAGCCACCCTCGCCGCCGAAGAGGTTGTTGGCACCGCCCCACTTCGTGTCCATCGTGAGGCTTTGCTCATTGGCGAGCCACGCGCCGCGCGTCACTGCCAAGGGTCGCTCGGGCGTGGAGTCGATGACGGTGATGTCGCCCGGCAGGATCGCGGCGACATCGACCCAGCCACCGTCGACGGAGCTGGTGTACGACGTGACAAAGAAGGAGTTGCCGCCGAGGGCGCTGCGGCCCAGCGACTTGAGGAAGCCGCCCTCCATCTTTGCGTCCAGCGTCACGCCATCGCTCATGGCGGCCATGGCACCGGACTCAACCTTGACGTGCTCGCCCGAGGCGAGCGTGCATCGCGCGAGCGCGAATGACGGACCGTGCCTGACATCAACCTGCATGGCGGTGTCCTTTCCTAGGTGGTGGTGGCGGCGTTGATGAGTGCTCGGAAGAGTGGGAGTTCGACGGAGCGGCGATCGGGATGCTCCGGGTGCCACTGCACTCCGACGGCGAAGCGCGCATCGGGTCCCTCGAGCACCTCGATGAGACCGTCGTTGGTCCAGCCCGTGGCGGTGAAGCTGCCGGGATCCTGCACCCCCTGGTGATGGGAGGAGTTCGTGCTCAGGTTCGACGTCCCATAGATGTCGGCGATTCGCGACCCATCGGCGAGGCGCACGTCATGCTGGGTGAACGTGCCCGGCTGCTCGCGATGCGCAAGGCCGTAGCCCGCGTCGGGAAGGTCCTGGATGAGTGAGCCGCCGTAGGCGACCGCCATCACCTGCATGCCCCGGCAGATGCCCAGCAGCGGCAGGTCACGGGCCATGGCTCCCCGGCACAGCAGGAGCTCGCTGGCATCGCGCTCGACGCGCGGCGCATCGACTGACGGATGCGGCTCTGCGCCGTAGTTCGCCGGTCCGACATCGGCTCCACCGATGAGGATGAGGCCATCGATCCGATCCAGGACATCATCGTCGGCCGTGTCCGGGGGCAGGAGCACGACGCGACCACCAGCCGCCTGCACCGCGTCGACGTACCAGGTGTGGAGCAGGGCGGCGGGCACATCCCAGGCACCCCAGCGCGCGGGCTCGACGTAGGTCGACAGGCCAATCACGGGACGTCCCATGGAGCCAGTGTCCCGC
>CAJBMR010000028.1 GCA_903954205.1 uncultured bacterium
CCCTCCGAGATCGCGGTGCTGGCATCTTGGCCACTGGAGACACTGGTCAAGGTGGGCGCCACGAGCGTCGCGGCGATAAGGGTAAGCGCGATCGCGTAGACCGCGTCAGAGAAGAGGATGACGCGCTCGAAGCCCTGGGTGCCCCGGTCGTAGTAGCGCTGGGTCCACGGATCCGCGTCGGCTCCCGGATGCGGGGCGGGCTGGTCCTCACCCTCGCTCTCCAGCATGGACTGAGCGTAACGGCATCAGGGGTCGACGAGATCGATTCTCAGCGTGCTGAGCCGCTCAGGGAGTGATGTCACGACGTCGCGACGTGGGTCCGGGACATCGAGGTGGGGTCCTCTCGGGATGGTGGCGAGGGTGCGCAGCCGCGGATGGTCGAGTGTTTCGTCCACGAGTGACCTATCGCCTCCCGTGGCGAGATAGTCGAGAGGCAGGGCCGGGACGATGACGCGCGCTGCATAGTCCACCGCGGCCTCGATGAGCTCGTGAACCTGCTTATCGCGCCGTCGTGCGAAGCGCTGCTGCGACCAACCACCGGCAGCCGTGCGGCCCTGCACATGTCGCTTGCCGACATCGCTCGCAAGGACCGCATCGCCTTCGACGATCGCCGCCGCGAATCCACCGCGGCGAATGAGGAGCACGCCCGTGCGCGGGATGCGCTGAGCTTCTTCGATGAAGTCCGTGACCGTCTGCGCGCGCACCGGGTACGCGGACGTGATCGAGGCGGTCGCTGCGTCAGAGCCGGTGAGATGCACGACACCTGCGGTGACCTCTTGGCGTGCACCACCGTGCCGCTCGGCGAATCCGTCGATCCACCGTCTGATCCGCGCGGCTGGCACATAGACGGTGCGCTGTGTCATTGCGGGAGGGGATTGCGCAGATTGTTGACGGTGCATGTGCTGCCCAGCGTGCCGGCAATCGCTCCCGACACGAACTGCTCGAGAGGGGAGCCGGCGTACGACCCCGTCTTGGGGTTGGTCGCCGCGGCCGCGGGCACCTGCAGGTGGCCCACGCCAGCGAAGTAGTCGACCTCGAGGCTGCTCTGCCGCGGGCAGTACTCGGCCTTCATCGAGCCGTAGAACTGCGCCGTGAGGCAGTTGCGCGGGCTGACCGGTCCGAGAGCGTCGACGCACCAGATGATGCGATCGTCGCGCCCCTGCGCGAGGTAGACGGGGACCTTCGCCCCGGAGTTGTCGAGCGGGACCTTGGAGTAGGAGTTCACGCCGTAGGGACCGGGCGTGTGGAACTGCATCCACGCGCACCAGTCCTGCACGGCCTGAGCGAAGCCCGAAGGATTCGCGCAGGTCTTGTCGATCGCCCCGGTCCACTGCCCCTTGACCTTGGAGCCTGCCAAGGGCGAGAGGAACATGCGGGCGCGATCGGGATTGAGGTATTTCGTCGTGGCCAGCGCGACCGTGACCAGGTCACGCCCCGCCAGGCATGATCCGGCGACCACGGGCGCCGTCTGCAAGCCGTCGGCGGTGAGGACGGCGGCTGGGGAGACGCTCGCGGTCGGGCCGAAGGGCAGCGGGCCGGCAGTGGCATCGCGCACCTCGCCCCAGGATGCGGTGACGAAGCTGAAGAGTGCGGCGCCGAGGGGGAAGGGCACGCCCAGGCCGGGATCGCGGTTGTAGATAGCGCGGTCGCCGAGGTGGTAGCCGATGAGATTAGCGGGCTGACCGGGTGAGGTGGTGAGCTGGCTTGCCG
>CAJBMR010000029.1 GCA_903954205.1 uncultured bacterium
ACTCCCCGGTGTCGCGCAGACCAGTGCGGGACGTGAACGCCGTGTCATCGCGGTGGACGACGAAGTGCTGCTTTCGTATGGGCCGCGCACGGGTGCGCTCGTCGAGCTACTCCGCACGGCACTCACCCAGTCAGCATCCACACCGGCATGACGCCGCCCGCTCGCGCAGCAGGGCCCGGCGGGTCAGCCAAGCCGCCCCTGTCGGGCGACACCGGCGGCGGCGCGCACTCGGCACACAACTCGGGCTCGCGCCGGGCTCGGACCGCCATCGTGCTCATTGCGCTGGCCGTCATCCTCATCGCAGCGGCCGCGGCTGCTCTGCTGGTGGGAGCAGCCGAGACGACGAGTGTCATCGTCACCGAGATTCGCGCCCCACGGATTGCCCTCACACTCATCGTGGGGGCTGGGCTGGGTATCTCGGGTGCGCTGCTCCAAGGCACGCTTCGCAATCCGCTCGCCGATCCCGGCATCATCGGTGTCTCCGCGAGCGCTGCACTCGGAGCGGTTGCCACCATCGCGATCGCGGCAGCGGTCCGGCCGGCGGTCTCGGGATCCGTATGGCTCACTGCGATCGGTGCGACAGTCGCGGGCATCGCGGGCATGGCCCTGGTTCTGTGGATTGCGCGCTCCGCATCGGGGCGCACCGAGGTCGTGACACTTGTCCTCGGTGGCGTCGCGGTGACGGCGTTCGCCGCAGCCGTGCTCTCCGTCGTCGTGGCCGTGTCCGATGACGCGGGTGCGCGCTCCACGACCTTCTGGACGACCGGCAGCCTCGCGCTCGCGACCTGGCCGGCCGTGTGGTCGACCCTGCCCTTCCTTGCACTTGCGGTGATCCTTGCGGCACTCGTAGCCCGTGACCTGGATGTGCTCGCCCTCGGTGATCGCGCAGCGTGGGCCGTGGGCGTCCCTGTCGAGCGCACGCGCACCCTCGCCCTCGGTGCCGCTGTCGTCGCCGTCTCCGCGGGAGTGGCAGTCGTCGGAGTCATCGCATTCGTCGGTCTTGTCGTCCCGCACGCCGTACGACTGCTCATCGGCCCGCGTCACGGCGGTCTGCTCGTCGGCTCCGCGCTGGCGGGTGCCCTTCTCCTGCTCGTCGCCGACACGATCGCCCGCACGGTCGTCTCGCCGGTCGAGCTGCCCCTTGGCGTCGTGACCGCGGTCATCGGCGCGCCCATCTTCGTCGTGCTCCTACGCCGCACGCGCTCAGCCCAGGGAGGTTGGGCATGAGTCTGCGAGTGGAAGCACGCGATGTCACGGTGGGCGGACGACTCGAGCACGTGAGTCTCGCGGTCTCCGCTGGCGAAGTGCACGCTCTCGTCGGGCCCAACGGTTCGGGCAAGTCCACGCTCCTCGCCGTGCTCGCCGGTGACCTGGCCCCGGATGCCGGCACGGTCGTCATTGACGGGGAATCCTGGTCGCGTATGCCAGCGCGGGCAGCAGCGCAGCGGCGCGCACTCCTCGCCCAGGACACACCTCTCGCCTTTCCCTTCACCGTGCGAGACGTGGTGGGTTGGGGTCGACTGCCCTGGCGAGGCACGGATTCGGCGGCGCAGGATGACTCAGTGGTGGCCGAGGTGATTGCCCAGCACGACCTGGGTGAACTGCTCGACCGCCCGGTGACCGCGCTTTCCGGTGGTGAGCGTGCCCGCGTGCACCTCGCGCGCGTGCTCGCGCAGCGCGCTCCGGTGCTCCTGCTGGACGAGGCCGATGCCGCCCTCGACCTCGCGGGGCAGGCACACCTCGACGCCGCAATCCGACGACGCCGCGAAGCGGGCGATGCGATCGTCATCGTCGGACACGATCTCGGGCGATTGGCAGCGCTGGCGGACTCTGCGACGCTGCTGGCTCGCGGGAGCGCCATCGCCCAAGGATCAGCGTCCAAGACGCTGACGGCTCAG
>CAJBMR010000030.1 GCA_903954205.1 uncultured bacterium
GCGAGTACGTCGTACAGCCCGGAGCTGGACACCAGCGACCTCTCAGCGACCTGCTCGCCGCCCATTGCGTGGACAACCCAGTCGGCCACGCCGAGGTGCCGTGCAGCGCGCTCCCTGGTCCCCGGGAAGGTGTCGTAGAGGTAGAGGACTTTGGCGAGCGACGGCTTGGAGTTGAGCCTGATGCCGCATGCGCGGCGGAACTCCTGCCGGGTGACGCGCTCGCGGATGGGCTCGGCGAGCCCACGAGGGTCGTACCAGGCGAGCGTGGGGGCGCAGGGGCGTCCCGCAGCGTCGAGGAGTGCGCCCGCCTCCGCGATGCCGGTGACCCCGACGCCGCGCACGAGGGAGCCGGCCGGCACTCGGGGATCGTCGAGGGTGGCGTCGGCGACCGACATGGCGACCCCGGCGAGAACGTCGGCGTCGACGTCGGCACAGGGTCCGTCGTGGTGCCAGGGCGTGGGGGCTTCCGCCTCTCCCAGTACCGTGCCGTCGAGCCCCACGGCGCGCGCCTTGACGCGCGTGGTGCCCACGTCGATGCCGACGAGCAACTCCGCCATGGTCAGCGCGCGGCCTCTGCCGCATCGGGTGCGGGCGGGCGACATGCGACGGCGACGAGTGCGCCGTCGGCAGTCCAGTCTCCTGAGGCGTACGGCATCAGCAGGACGTCTCCCTTGGCGACAGGATGCGTGCCGTGGCCCGAGGTGATCGTGCCGGCGCCATCCAGGACGACGATCACGGAGAAGCCCGCATCCACAGCCACGGGTCGGTCGCTCGTGTCGATGTGCTGAGCACGGAAGTAGGCGTCGGCCTCGGGCGGCAGAGCCGATGTCAGTCCGGCCCGATCGATGTCCTCGCGCCTGACGACCAGGCGGTCGAGGTCAGCATCGGTGATGGCGGAGGTATCGACGGCCTGCAGCGCGACGTCGAACCCGAGGCCCAGGTGGCCGTCGCGGTCGCCGTCGACGGCGAAGTCCTGCCACTCCAGCAGGATCGACAGGTCGGTCGGCTCCTGGAGCTCGAGGACGAAGACCCCCTCCTGGACCGTGTGGGGCAGTCCCGCCGGCACGAGCATGGCATCGCCGGGGCGGACCTCCCGAGTGCGCAGCGAGGCGAGAAAGCCGGCGCTGTCGTGCGCGGCGACCATGGCGGCCACCTCAGCCAGCGGCATGGCCTCAGCGAAGCCCACGCCGACGCGCGCACCCGGAGGCGCATCGACGACGTACCACGCCTCGGTCTTGCCGTGGGCCAGGCCGAGATGACGGCGAGCGAACTCGCGATTGGGGTGCAGATGCACGGGAAGGCGTTGGCCAAGGTCGAGGAACTTCACGAGCACCTCGACGTCGGTGCCATAGCGGGCCACGTGTGCGGGCCCGAGCCAGGCAGCGGGGTCGGCGATCACGGCATCGCGCAGGTAGGTCCCGTCCGGGAGCAGGCTGAGCCCCTGGGACGCCTGACCGAACCGTGTCGTGGTCGATCCGATCCACTCCTCCGGCCGCTGGGGTCCGCCAGGACCGCTGCGCAGGGAGCCGATCCGGTCGCCACCGCGGTAGAAGTGGTCGAACTGGTTGACGGGCAGGAGCACGGGGGAGGCTGTCGTCGTCACGGCCCCATAGTGGCATCCGGCGGGGGATAGAGTGCACCGGTCACTTGGGTCTGACCGATGGAAGGGAGATGCGGTGTCGGATACGGCGTACCGCTTGCGAAGGCTCTTCAACCCCCAGTCGGGGCGCTGTCTCGACATTGCCGTGGACCACGGGTTCTTCGGGCAAGGGGGGTTCCTCGCAGGAATCGAGGACCTGCCAGCGGCCGTGACCACCCTGGTGAAGGCCGATCCCGACGCCATCCAGCTCACCCCCGGCCAGGCGCGCCTCCTTCAGTCCCAGGGTGGGCGCAGCCGGCCCGCGCTGGTGATGCGCACCGACGTAGCCAATGTCTACGGCAGCGTCCTGCCCGATCACATGTTCAGCGCCATCGCCCCGGACGCCGTGCTCACTGCGGTGCGCCTCGATGCGGCGTGCGTGGTGGTCAACCTCCTCGACCTGCCCGGGCGGCCCGAGATGCGCGAGGCGTGCATCCGCAACGTCATGGACCTTCGCCAGCAGTGCGATCTCTACGGCATGCCGCTCATGGTCGAGCCACTCGTCATGAAGGAGACCGCTGCAGGTCCCTACACCGTCAACGGCGAACTCGAACTCATCATCCCCGTCGTGCGCCAGGCCGTGGAGCTCGGGGCTGACGTCATCAAGGCCGACCCCACCGATGATCCGTCCGACTACCACGAGGTCGTCCGCACCGCGTCCGGCATCCCCGTGCTTATCCGTGGTGGCGGTCGAGTGTCGGACGAGGAGATCTTCGCGCGTACGGAGGCACTGCTGGCTCAGGGCGCCGCGGGGCTCGTCTATGGCCGCAACATCATCCAGCACGGCAATCCTGCTGGGATGACGCGTGCGCTGATGGCCATGCTGCACGAAGGCGCTGGAGCTCAGCGTGCCCTGGAGATCCTGCACGCATCATGACCACGGCAGGCGACGTGCGGGTCGGCATCATCGGTGGCGGACTCATGGGCCGCGAGCTGGCAGCCGTGTGCGGCCGCTGGGACCTCCTCGTCGACCACCCGGCACGGCCCAGGGTCGTTGCCGTGGCCGACCCCTCCCCAGCGGCGCGAGAGTGGTTTGACCGCGTAGACACCGTCACCTTGGCGACGGACGACTGGCGGCACCTCGTCGAGGATGACGGCATCGATGTCCTCTACATCGCCGTACCCCATCAGCTGCACGAGGAGATCTACGTCGCCGCCGCGGCGGCGGGACGCGACTTCCTCGGCGAGAAGCCCTTCGGGATCGACCTGGGCGCGGCGGAGCGCATCGTGGGCGCCATCGATGCCTCGGACGCCTTCGTTCGTGTGTCCAGCGAATTCCCTTTCTATCCCGGAGCGCAGCGCGCCTGGGCCTACGCCGCGTCCGGCGCCCTCGGTGACGTTCTCGATGTGCGCTCCGGCTTCTGGCACTCCTCTGACATCAATCGCACGAAGCCGATCAATTGGAAGCGGCGTGCCGAGACGTGCGGGGAGCTCGGGGTGATGGGCGATCTCGGCCTGCACGTGGCTCACGTCCCGCTTCGACTCGGCTGGGTCCCGCGAAGTGTCTACGCCCGACTCGACGACGTCGTGACCGAGCGGCCGGGCCCCGATGGCAGCCCGGTGGTCTGCGACACCTGGGATAACGCCCTTCTCACCTGCACTGCTCACCCGGAGCGGGGACGCGACTTCACCATGCTCTGGGAGACGCGTCGCATCGCACCCGGCCACGCCAACACGTGGTACTTCGAAGCGGTCGGCATGGATGGCGGTGTGCGGTTCTCCACGCGGGAGCCGGCCACCCTGCGCCGCTTCAGCGTGCGCGAGGGGGAGCAGGTGTGGGAGGAGGTGCAGCCGGGCAATGTCTCGGCCTGGCCGGTGGTCTCGGGCGCCATCTTCGAGTTCGGCTTCGGGGACGCCCTGCTCCAGATGTGGGCCGCCTACTTCGCGGAGCGCGCCGCGGCACTCGGGGAGCGATTCGGCACGGCCACGCCCCATGAGGCCCTGATGGCCCATCGGGTCTTCGACGCTGCCCTGCGCTCCCAGCGGACTGATTCGCCCCAGTCGCCCTGAGGGCCCTATCGGCGGTGCTTGGATGGGCACATGGCGAAGTCAAAGGACGCGAAGGCCAAGAAGCTGCCGCGGGAGTTCTACGAGAAGACGCTCTACCAACTGCAGGGCGAACTCGTCACCATGCAGGAATGGGTGAAGTCCACCGGGGCGCGCATCGTCGTGGTATTCGAGGGTCGAGACGCAGCGGGCAAAGGTTCCACCATCAAGCGCGTGACGGAATACCTCAACCCGCGCATGGCTCGCATCGTGGCACTGCCCACGCCCACGGAACGCCAGCGCACGCAGTGGTATTTCCAGCGCTACGTGGAGCAACTGCCCGCGGCCGGGGAGATCGCGCTCTTTGACAGGTCCTGGTACAACCGCGCCGGCGTCGAGCGCGTCATGGGCTTTTGCACCGCGGAGGAGTACCGGAAGTTCCTGCACCAGGCGCCCATCTTCGAGCGCATGCTCATCGAGGACGGCATCCTCTTGCGCAAGTACTGGTTCAGCGTGAGCAATCACGAGCAGGAGAAGAGATTCGCATCACGGCTCAACGACCCGATGCGCCAGTGGAAGCTCTCGCCCATGGACCTGGAGTCCATCACCCGCTGGGAGGACTACTCCAGGGCAAAGGACGAGATGATGGTGCACACGGACTCATCGGAGTCCCCGTGGTTCGACGTCGAGGCCGATGACAAGCGCAAGGCGCGCATCAACATGATCCATCACCTGCTCTCGACCATCCCCTATGAGCCGGTTACCCGGCCACCGCTCGTCCTGCCGGAGCGGCCGGACGGGCATGGCTATGAGCGACCGCCCAGGGATCTCAATCGCTACGTGCCCGACTACGCCGGGGAGTTGCTCGGCCGCGAGGGCTCCGCCTGATCGCTACCGATCCCGGCGAGCTGCGCATTGGCGACGGCCCCGATGAGAATGACGTACGCCGCGACGTAGAGCACGAGGCTGAGGATGACGCTGCTCGCGAGGGCGCCGTACATCGCCTGGTAGGACGTGGCAAACCGAAGGTAGACGCCGAAGCCGATGAAGACGGCGAGGCTGCCCACGGTGCCGAAGGCTGCGCCCGGCCAGTGCACTGAGGGACCCTGCTTGCCGCCGGCGGTTCGGAAGGTAAGCACGAGCAGGGCCGTGCCGATGAGCAGCCCCACGACGATCCCCACGGTGAACGCCAATGCCCGCCAAGGCTCATCGAGGGAACTCGCCCAGGCGGCCCCGGCCGCGCTTGCCAGAAGAAGGATCCCCAGGACCAGGACGGTGAGGAGTGCTCCGAGGAAGGCGATGGCGCGGGCGTTGATGTAGTGCTGCGGATCCATGCCGTAGGCCACGCGCACCGCTCGAAGGAAGGCGTAGATGCCCGACGAGACTGCCCAGAGCACCGTGATGAGCGAGAGGACCAGGCTCCACGACACGGTTGAGGTGGACGCCGTCGATGCCGTCTGTATTTGGCTGGCGAGGAGGCTCGCGAAGGAGTCCGGCGCGGAACTCCGCAGAGTCTGCACGGCCTCGTCGAGGACTGCAGGATCGACGAGGCGACCGAAGATGACGCTGATCGCGATGAGGGTGGGTGTGACGGCGATGGCGGCCCAGAAGGCGACGGCGGCAGCCGAGAGGCTGATGCGCTCACGCGACTGTGCCGTCGCAATGGCAGAAGCGAAGTGGACGGCCCGGGCAAGCTGCGGGTGCTGTGCCAGGTAGGCGGTGATTCTCGGCGCGACGGCCTTCATGTCACACGAGCGCGAAGATTGCCGACGCGATGAGGCTCGCAATGCCCAGATAGATGAGCACCACGCCGATGGCCGCGATGCGCAGGGGTGCACGCTCATCGCTGACGGCGATGGTGAAGGCGTGCGTGTAGACCTTGCGGAACGGCGTGGCCTCGCGTGCGGGATTGCCGTGGGGGTCACGCTGGAACCAGTAGGCCTTCTCGCTCGACATGCCGTAGAAGGCGAAGCCGAGACCGAAGAGAATGAGGAAGATGCCGAGCAGCAGGAAGGTGATGACGGTGACGGACACGCGAGAACCCTAGCGGCTCCGCGCTAACCTCTGGCATGCCCGGTGAGCACGGCGCCCCGCGTGAGGTTGAGGTCGTGGGCGGCCCGGTGCGGATCTCCAGTCCGAATCGGCCGATGTGGCGCGAGGGTGATGAGGTCATCACCAAGCTTGACCTGGCCCACTACTACGCGGAAGTGGCGCCAGTCCTGCTGGGAGCCGTGCGTGACAGACCCACGACGTTGCAGCGTTGGCCTGACGGCGTCGCCATCGACGGCGAATACCGCGAGAGTTTCTACAACAAGCACCTGCCCAAGGGTGCCCCCGACTACGTGGCGACCGCGACGATCACCTTCCCCTCGGGGAGGACCGGAGTGCAGGTCTGCCCGGACAACGAGCGCACGCTCGTGTGGGCGGCGAATCTCGGCACGGTCACCTTTCACCCCTGGCCGGTCACCCGCGCGGATGTGGATCGCCCTGACGAGCTTCGTATCGATCTGGATCCGCAGGAGGGCAGGGGATTCGCTGATGCGGTCGAAGCGGCGTTCGCCCTTGCCGAGATGCTGCGTGCGTGGGGAGCGGATCCCTATGTCAAGACGAGCGGCGGCCGAGGCCTGCATGTATTCGTGGCGATCCAGCCGCGATGGGAGTTCCTCGACGTGCGGCACGCCGCCATCGCCCTGGGACGCGCTCTGGAGCGGGAGATGCCCGACCTCGTCACCACGGCATGGTGGAAGGAGGAGCGCGGTGCCCGGGTGTTCGTGGACTACAACCAGATGGCGCGCGATCGCACCATGGCCTCCGCATGGTCCGTGCGGGCCCGTCCGGGTGCCCCCGTCTCCATGCCGGTCACCTGGTCATCGCTTGGCGAGGTCGATCCCGCCGACTTCACCCTTCGCACGGTTCCGCTGATCCGGGAGGAGTCCGGCAATCCCTGGGCCACGCTCGGCGCATCCCCCTTCGACATCACGGTGCTGCTCGATCTGTGGCGAGAGGACGCTGACGTGCGCGGGCTAGGGGAGATGCCGTTTCCGCCGGACTATCCGAAGATGCCGGGGGAGCCGCCGC
>CAJBMR010000031.1 GCA_903954205.1 uncultured bacterium
ACAGCACGAGGAAGTCG
Source organism: uncultured bacterium (assembly GCA_903954205.1). Taxonomy (GTDB): domain Bacteria; phylum Actinomycetota; class Actinomycetes; order S36-B12; family S36-B12; genus Mxb001. The sequence continues at coordinate 18 of CAJBMR010000031.1, forward strand.
GTGAGCACGTAGGTGCCGGGCTCGGCCTCCCAGATCGCAGTCATCTCCTTCTCGCCGGCATAGAGGTCGTAGCAATGGCGTCCGGGGAGACGCGCGACGCCTAGGCGGTCGCACACCTCGTCGAGAGCACCGTGCGTGCCGCAGTCGGCGTACCCGATCGCGATCTCGTCGTAGTCGTCTCTCAACTCGAGCACCAGGCGCTCGACCTCGGGCGCGATCCGCTCGGGCCGGTTGTGCAGCAGCGGCGGCAGGGGATGGATAGCAACGTCCGCACCGGACTCCTCGATCCAGGCCGACGCGTCGGCGCTCAGCGCGCCGCAGAGAATGAGGGCCTTACGCGGACGGGAAGGCGAGCTCATCGACGAAGCGATCGTTGAAGTCGGTGCGGTCGGATAGCTCGACGTAGTGGATCTCTTCGAGCAGCGCATGGGCGCCGTGGCGCTCGGAGTCTGAGAGCAGCGCCATCTTGGCGCCCTCTCCCGCGACGTTGCCCGCGCTCACGATGCGCATCACGGGGATCTGCGGCACCAGGCCGATGCCGATGGCGCTGCGGGCCGATAGGTAGGTGCCGAAGGAGCCGGCGAGCAGCACCTGCTGGATCTCGGACTCCTCCACACCGAACTCCTCGAGCAGGAGCTTCCACCCTGTGGAGATCGCGGCCTTGGCGAACTGCAGCTCGCGCACGTCGCGCTGGCTGAGGAAGATGTCGTTGCCCTCGCCCGACTCCTCTGCCGTCGCGAGGACGAAGAGCCGCTCGCCGTCGCGCTCGACGAAGCGGTCCGCGAGATCGGGACGCAGCTCGGCGATGCGCTCTGGGGAGAGGAAGCGACCGGAGGAGTCGAGCAGGCCGGTGCGCGCCAGCTCGGCGATGACGTCGACCAGGCCTGAGCCGCAAATGCCGGTGGGTGCGACATCGCCGATGACCTGCAGGGTGATGCCGTCGTCGGTGATCGAGACGACCTCGATGGCGCCGGGTGCCGCGCGCATGCCGCAGCGGATCGACGCGGCCTCGAAGGCCGGGCCTGCGGGAGCGGCGGTCGACATGAGCCGCTCGCCGTTGCCCAGCACGATCTCGCAGTTGGTGCCGATATCGATGAAGAGTCGCAGTCGCTTATCGCGATCCATCCCGGAAGCCAGCACGCCGGCGATGATGTCGCCGCCGACGTAGGCGCCCAGGTGCGGGAAGAGCATCGCCCGCGCCCGCGGATGCACGTGGACGCCGAGGTCGGTTGCGAGCAGGTCGGAGTAGGACGCCGTGGCAAGGATGAAGGGGGCGACACCGAGGGGCTCGGGGTCGATACCGAGCACGAGCTGCGCCATCGTCGCGTTGCCGGCCAGAGCGACCTCGTAGACGGATGAGGGGTCCACACCGGCCTGCTGGCAGACGTCCTGGGTGAGGTCATCGAGGGTGGCCTGCGCGAGCTCCTGCAGCTTGGGCAGTGAGTCGGGATCGAGCATCGTCGCGCTGATGCGACTGATGACGTCGGCACCGAAGGGCTGCTGCTGGTTGAGCATGGAGGCGACGGCGATGGGTGCGCCCGTGGTGAGGTCCATGAGCGTGGCGACCGCAGTGGTGGTGCCGAGGTCATAGGCAACGCCGTACGACGTGCCAGTCGTGTCACCGGGCTCAACGGCGATGAGCTCGGTGCCGACAATGACGGCGGTCACCTCCCAGTTCGCTGAACGCAGCGCGCGGCCGACCGTGCGCACCACATGCGGATCAACCGTCAGCTCGAGGTCGTCGATCTCATCGAGCACCCGCTGCACGTCGGTGCGCTGGTCGGAGAGCGTGGCGTCGGTGAGCTGCATGAAGCGCTTCTGCACGGCCGGGCGCAGGATCACCTGGCGACCAACGCCGACCGTCGCTGCCTTGGGGCGCGTGGTGAGCTCCGGCACATTGACGGTGAGGTCGCGCATGGCGGTGGCCATGCAGGCGAGCCGCCAGCCCTCCGCCAACTGCTCTGCGGAGAAGGCGCGCTCGTCAAGGGCGGTGATGGGCATGCTCGCGTCGAGCACCTTCACCTTGCACTTCTTGCACGTGCCGTGTCCGCCGCAGGTGGAGTCGATTGCGACGCCGTTCCAGAGCGCAGCGTCGAAGACACTCACGCCATTGGGAACGCGCACGGACTTGCCCGCGGGCTCGAAGGTCAGGCTGACACGCGCCGGCCCGGTATGGCCCGGCGGGTCGGCGGAGCCGCCCCTGTCGGGCTCGGCGGTCGCGTCATCGAGTGCGGTCATGCCTGAGCGGCTGCCTCGGCCGCCTGTGCGGCGGCCTGCTTGGCGCGGTGCGCCGCGATCCAGGTCGCACCCCACTCGTCATTGCCCATCATGAGATCCGCGCCCTTGACCGCCGTGACGATCTGCGGTGAGCGCGCGTCCATGATCGCGCTCGTCAGTCCGGCCTTCATTGCCATGGGCAGGAAGACGGCGTTGAGCGTGTGACGGTCGGGCATGCCGAAGGACACGTTGGATGCCCCAAGCGTGGTGTTGACGCCGATCTCGGTCGAGATGAGGTGGATCGCCTCCATAGTCTTCATCGCGAGCGTGTGATCAGCTCCGATGGGCATGGCGAGCGGGTCGACGACGATGTCCTCGATCGGGATGCCGTATTCGTCGGTAGCGATCCCGACGAGCTGCTTGGCGAGCTCCAGACGACGGTGCGGATCCTCCGGGATTGCCTCCTCGTCATTGGGCAGCGCGATGACGGCGGCGCCGTAGCGCTTGACCAGCGGCAGGATGAGCTCGATGCGCTCGCGCTCCATCGTGACGGAATTGACAAGGGCCTTGCCCTCATACGCCGCGAGGCCGGACTCGAGTGCCTCAACGATCGAGGAGTCGATGCACAGGGGCACATCGGTGAGCGACTGCACCAGGCGCACGGCATCGCCGAGGAGCTTGACCTCATCGATCAGGGGTGCGCCCATGTTCACGTCGAGCATCATCGCGCCGCCAGCGATCTGCTGAGCGACGTCGATCTCCACGGCGGAGAGGTCTTCGACGCGCAACTGCTCCTGGAACTTCTTGCGTCCGGTCGGGTTGATGCGCTCGCCGATGATGCAGAAGGGCTGATCGGGCCCGATAGTCACGGAGGCGCGCGCCGAACTGAGGACGGTGTGCATGGGACTCCTATACCGAGGTGGTGCCGGAGGCGGATGCCACCGGGTCGGGCGCGAATGCCGGGCCGATGC
>CAJBMR010000032.1 GCA_903954205.1 uncultured bacterium
CCCGGTCGGCGCCGTCCAGGGCGCGGGATCCTTTGCCGCATCGACCGCCCGACTCCTCGCGCCCGCGAGCGAGCCGCTCAGCCCCGTGATGACGGGGCGCTCCCTCGATGTGCGATGCGCCCTGCTCCACGCACCGCTCGCCGATCTCAAGGCCTCCGCGAAGTCCGTGGGTGGCACCCTGAATGACGCCTTCATGGCCGTCGTCGCACGCGGACTGCGTGCCTACCACGCGGATGTGGGAGCGCCCGTCGATGCGCTGCGCGTCAACATGCCCGTCAACATGCGCCAGGATGGGGATTCGGCAGGGGCAAACGCATGGGTTCCGGCGAGGTTCGCCCTGCCACTGGTGGGCACCACGCCTCAGGACACCATGCGCCAGCTCCACCCGGTGCTCCTCGCTGCGCGCACCGAGCCCGCACTTCCCGTGTCCACGGTCGTCTATCGACTGCTGTGCACGCTGCCCAATCCCCTCGCGACCGTGATCGCAGGCGGCCTCATGAAGGGCACGGACATCGCCGCGACCAACGTGCCGGGCCCGCCGTTCCCGGTCTATGTCGCCGGTGCGCGCGTGACGCGGCTCGTGCCCTTCGCCCCCAAGGGCGGTGCGTCAGTGAATGTGGCGCTCATGAGCTACGACGGCACGGCGTTCCTCGGCATCACGATCGATCCCGCGGCGGTGACGGATCCCGACCTCCTCGTTGACTGCCTCTCGGCTGCACTTCGTGGAGTCGCCTCAGCGGCCTGAGGCGGTCATCTCCAGGCGCGCCGGGTTACCGTGGAGGGATGCTCAAAGGCCTGGTGATCGCGGGTGCCGCGCTCGTGCTCCTCGCGGTGGCCGCCGCGGGCGCGTTCGTGGCCTTCGGTGGCCTCGACTATCTGCGCAACCAGCAGGCCATCGTCGTTCCTGAGCAGTTGCGCCCGGTCATCATCGAGGCGGCCGAGCGCTGCCCGGTCGTCCCAGCGAAGGTCCTCGCAGCGCAACTCGCGTCGGAGAGCAGCTGGGACCCCCGTGCCGTGAGCCCGGCGGGTGCGACCGGTCTCGCGCAGTTCATGCCCGAGGTGTGGGAGCAGTACGCCGTCGACGGGGACAACGATGGCGACCGCGATATCTATGACCCCGTCGATGCGATCCATTCCGCCGCCGAGCTCAACTGCGTCAACGCCGAACTCGTCGCCGACGTCCCCGGAAATCGGCTGCGCAACATCCTCGCGGCGTACAACGCCGGCTTCAATCAGGTGGTGCGCTACGAGGGCGTGCCGCCGTTCCCCGAGACGGAGCAGTACGTCGAGCGGGTGCTCTCCCGCGCCGAGCGGATCCAGCTGGACTGACGCCCTCAGGCGCGCGTGTTGCCGCCCATGTCGGAGTTGCCGCGAGCGTCGGCAACCAGGCCGGGCACGACGTCGGTGAGCTCGGCCGGATCCCAGCGACCGTCCTTGGTGGCCACCGGCCCCTTGACCCACGGCTCGGCTACGCCGATCTCGCCCCCTACGACGGTGAACACGCGACCCGTGACGCCGGCTGACAGTGGACTGCCGAGCCACACGACGAGCGGGGAGATGTTGGCCGGGTCCATCGCCGAGAAGCCGCCCGCAGCGTCCTCGGACTCGGCCACCAGTCCGAGACCCTCCGTCATGCGGGTGAGAGCGACCGGGGCGATGGCGTTGGCGGTGACACCGAGGCGTCCGAGCTCGTCGGCCAGGATGACCGTCATCGCGGCGATGCCCGCCTTCGCGGCACCGTAGTTTGCCTGCCCGATGTTGCCGAAGATCCCCGATGGCGATGAGGTCGAGATGATGCGTGCGTCATTGACCTCACCGGCCTTGGCGCGGGCGCGCCAGTAGTCGACGGCGTGGCGACTCACAGCGAAGGTGCCGCGCAGGTGGACCGCGATGACCGAGTCGAACTCCTCCTCGGTCATGTTGACGAACATCCGGTCGCGCAGGATGCCCGCGTTGTTGACGACCACATCGAGGCCGCCGAACGTGTCGATCGCCGCCTGGACGATGCGTCCCGCCCCGGCGTAGTCGGTGACGCTGTCGGTATTGGCTACAGCCTCCCCGCCCATGGCGCGGATCTCGTCGACGACCTGCTGGGCCGGGCTGGCGTCGGCTCCCGCGCCGTCGACCGAACCTCCGAGGTCGTTGACCACGACCCGCGCACCCTCGCGGGCGAACGCAAGGGCGTGCTCGCGCCCGATCCCCCGACCGGCCCCGGTGATGATGACGACACGGCCCTCACAGATGCCCGACATGGGTCCTCCTCTTCCTCGACGGCGAGGCTAGCGAGGAGTGGTCCCGTGATAGGACGAGGGTGTGTCCCCGCCCCGCGTCCTCTTCGTCTGCACGGGCAATGCCACGCGTTCGGTGATTGCCGCCGCACTGGTGCGCCGTGACCGCCCCGACTGGCAGATCGACTCGGCCGGGACATGGGCGATCCCCGGCCTGCCGTCGAGCCGTCGCACCCTGGCGGCGCTGGAGTCCGTCGGGGTGAGCGCCCCCGGTCATCGGAGTACGACGCTCACGCGGGACCACCTCATCGATGTCGATCTCGTCGTGGGCTTCGAGACCGACCATGTGATGCACGTGCGCCGACTCGCCCCCGAGTCGGCCGACCGCACGGCGACCCTGCCCCGCCTGCTGCTGCCCGACTGGCCCGGTGTCGATCTCTCCACCGAAGATCCGCGCACCTGGGTCGAGGTCGACGACCCCGCCGGTGGTGACGTGGAGGACTTCATTCGCTGCGCGCGGGACATCGATGCGCAGGTGGCGCAGTTGGTGGCACGCTTGGACGCGCTCACGGCGTAGTCAGAGGGCTTCAGTCGGGGAGTACGCCTGTGGCGGCGAGTGCGCTGATGCGCGCGTCGTCGACTCCCCAGGCGAGCAGTGCGTGACGATCGGACGCCAGCACCGAGCCGGGCGCATCGGCGGGGGTGCGCGAGAAGCGCGGTGCGGGCGCGGCCTGGACGATGCCGTCGACCTCGGTGAAGGTCCCGCGGGCCGCCAGGTGCGGATGCTCCGGAGCTTCGGACATCGTGAGGACGGGTGCGACGCACGCATCGGTGCCGTCCGCCAGCGCCGCCCACTCGTCGCGCGTGCGCGTGGCCACCGCTTGCGCGAAGCGCTCGCGCAGGACCGGCCATCCCGCGATGTCGAACTGACCCGGCAGGTCCTCGCCGTCAAGCCCGGCGATGCGGAGCCACTCGGCGTAGAACTGCGGCTCGAGGCAGCCGATCGCCAGCCACTTGCCGTCAGCCGTGCGATAGGCGTCGTAGAACGGCGTACCGGAGTCGAGCAGGTTGACCCCCGCCTCCTCGCGCCACATGCCGATCGCCGACATCGAGTGGAAGAGGGACATGAGGAGCGCCGCACCATCGACCATCGCGGCATCGACAGCCTGGCCCTCTCCCGTGCGCTCGGCATGCCACAGCGCGGCGAGTACGCCGACGAGCAGCAGCATGGCTCCGCCGCCGTAGTCGCCGACAAGGTTGAGGGGCGGTGTCGGCGGCTGGTCACGTCGCCCGATGTGCGCGAGCACGCCGGCCACGGCGATGTAGTCGAGGTCGTGCCCGGCCGTGCGTGCCCAGGGCCCGTCCTGCCCCCATCCCGTCATCCGCCCGTAGACCAGTGACGGCCGGCGCGCGAGGCAAGCCTCGGGCGAGAGTCCGAGCCGCTCCATCACACCCGGGCGGAAACCCTCGATGAGCACGTGCGACTCCGCGACGAGGTCGAGGACCAGTTCCCGGCCCGCGTCCTGTCGGATGTCGACGACGACACCGGTGCGGCCACGGCGCGTGATGTCGCGCATCGGATCGCCGAGCATCAAGCCGGGCCGCGGCGACTCGATCCGGATGCCCTCAGCGCCGAGGTCGGCGAGCACCATCGCCGCGAAGGGTGCCGGGCCGATCCCTGCCATCTCAACGAAGCGCATGCCCGCGAGCGGTCCGCTCACTTGATCACCACCATGACCTGGGTGTTGAACACCGCGAGCCTGCCGTCGGGAGTCCACAATTCGCGTGTCTCCGTGGCATAGCCCTCGCGTCGTGAGACAAGCCGCCCACGGTGCAGGAGCGGAGCTGCGGGATCGATGGTCGCGGGATCGACAAGGAGACTTGCCGCGAAGGTGAGCGTGGCTATCGGCCTGGGTTCGGTGAAGGTCACGAGGGTGGCTGGCCACAGCGCGTCGATGAGGCCGAGTGCGAGAGCGGCATCCACCGGCTCCTCGTCCGGCAGGCGCACCCAGCACACGACGTCCTCCACCCGCCCCTGATAGGGCAGGCCCGAGAGCGGGCGGAACTCCAGGCGCTCGGTGAATTCCGGGGCCAACGGCGGGGCGAGCGGCACGGCCGCGACCTCCGACCACGGCGGGGACGGCGGCGGGCTCAGCCGCTCGTCCACGATGACGGGCTGATCACCACCGCGTGCCCTGCCCAGCACGACGCTCGCGGAGACGAGCACCTCGGGCTCGCTTCCCACGACGACGCGCCAGGCTGACGTGCCCGAGCCCACGCGCAGTGGCGTCTCACGGACGAGGGACGCACCCACAGGTACCGGCCCCAGCATGTCGACGCTCACCTCGCGGACGATCCTGGCCGCGCCGTCCTGATCCAGGAGGCGATCGGCGTGCTCCGCCGTGCGCACCGCCATGCCCACGCCGAGACCGCCCCAGGCCCCTCGCCCCTGGGCCCAGCCCGGCTCCACATGCCAGGAGCCATCGAGGACGGTGGTGAGGTCTCGGTACACCGGCACATCCCGAGGGTAGTCCTGCCGTCGGTGCGGGCGGCTAGCCTGCCTGCGTGCGCGTGCTCCATACCTCCGACTGGCATCTGGGCCGGTCCTTCCACGGTGTCGACATCGTCGAGCACCAGCGCGCCTTCGTGATGTGGCTCACCGATCTCGTCGAGGTCGAGCAGATCGAACTCGTCGTGGTCGCCGGAGATGTCTATGACCGCGCCGTACCTTCCCTGGCCGCCGTCTCCCTGTGGGAGCAAGCGGTCATGGGCATCACGCAGACCTGCCCGATGCTGGTGACATCCGGCAATCACGACTCCCCCACGCGGCTCGGGTTCGCGGGGACCATGCTGGCCCGGTCGGGCCTGCACCTGCGCACGTCACTCGAGACCATCGCGAGCCCACTCATCGTCGAGGGTGAGGACGGCGTCGTCCTGGCGGCGTACGGCATCCCTTACCTCGAGCCTGATCTCCATCGCGCCGCGCTGGGTGCCGAACGCTCGCATGCGGCGGTCCTCGACGCCGCCATGGATCGCGTGCGCGCTGATCTCGCGGAGCGCGATGGAGTGCGCTCACTCGTCGCGGCCCATGCCTTCATCACAGGTGGTGACACCAGCGCGATCGTCAGCGAGTCGGAGCGGGATCTGCGCGTCGGGGGGATCGGCGACGCCCCCGCATCCGTCTTTGCCGGGGTCGACTACGTCGCACTGGGTCACTTGCACGGCGCACAGGACGTGCGCGCGGGATCGGCGGACACCTCGGTCGCCTACAGCGGTTCCCCTCTCGCCTTCTCCTTCTCGGAGGAGTCGCACCACAAGTCGGTCACCGTGCTCGACATCCCCGCGGCCGGGCCGCTCCAGGCTCGTCGCGTCTCCGCTCCGGTGCCCCGCCCACTCGTCACACTCACCGGGCGGCTCGACGATCTCCTCGATGACCCCGCCGCCGCCTCGCTTGCCGATCACTGGGTGCGCGTGGTGCTCACCGACGAGCGCCGACCGGTCGATCCGATGGGTCGCTTGCGGGCGGTCCTCCCGCACGCCATCGAACTCACCTTCGAGCGTCGATCCCTCGCCTCGGTGGAAGCCGTCGATGCGGATGGCGCCCCCGCGCGCGACCCCCTCGTCATCGCCGAGGCTTTCGTCGAGCACGTCACGTCCACTCCACCTGACCCGCTGGAGCGCGACCTACTCCGCGACTCCGTCGAGCGCATCCGCATCGGCCAGGTCTCCCCGTGAGGTTCCATCGACTGTCGATCACCGGCGTCGGACCCTTCCGCGGACACGAGGAAGTTGACTTCGATGCCGTATCCGCGTCAGGCCTCTTCCTCATCGAGGGCCCCACGGGCGCAGGCAAGACGACGATCATCGACGCCATCGTCTTCGCGCTCTACGGCTCGCTGTCGGGCGCGGACTCCGATCCCGGCCGGCTGCGCAGCCAACTGTGCCGCCCGGAGGAGTCGACCGAGGTCACGCTCGACTTCAGCATCGGCGAAGTGCGCCACACGATCACACGCAATCCG
>CAJBMR010000033.1 GCA_903954205.1 uncultured bacterium
CAACGTCGGGAAGTCGACCCTCGTCAACCGCATCCTGGGTAGGCGCGAGGCCGTCGTCGAGGACGTCCCGGGTGTCACTCGCGATCGCGTCTCCTACGAAGCCGATTGGAACGGACGCCGCTTCCTCCTCATGGACACGGGCGGATGGCAGCGCGACGCGCGAGGGATGGCGGGGCAGATCGCGGCGCAGGCGGAGCGCGCTATGAACGACGCTGTTGTCGTCATGTTGGTAGTCGACGCCACTGTGGGCCCGCTCGACGCCGACGAGTCGGTGGTGCGCGTCCTGCGCAAGGCCGGCGTACCCGTGCTGCTTGTCGCCAACAAGGTCGATGATGCACGCACTGAGTCAGATGCTGCTTCGCTGTGGTCGCTCGGACTCGGCGAACCGCACGCTGTCTCCGCCCTGCACGGGCGGGGAAGCGGTGATCTCTTGGACGAGGTCGTCGCTCTGCTCCCCGAGGAGGGCCAGGGTCGGGTGCGCGGAGGCGGACCCCGCCGCGTGGCGCTGCTGGGCAAGCCCAATGTGGGCAAGTCCTCCCTGCTCAACAAGCTCGCTGGGGAGTCGCGCGTCGTCGTGGACTCGGTGGCCGGGACCACGGTGGATCCTGTGGACGAGCTCATCGTCCTCGGGGATCGCGAATGGTGGTTCGTCGACACGGCCGGCATTCGACGTCGAGTGCGTGAGGCCAGCGGTCACGAGTATTACGCGAGCCTGCGCACCCGCGCGGCACTGGAGAAGGCCGAGGTCGCTCTCGTCCTCGTGGACGCCTCCGAGCCCTTGAGCGAGCAGGACCTGCGTCTCTTTTCCCTCGTCGTCGAGACCGGTCGAGCCCTCGTGATCGCCTACAACAAGTGGGACCTCATGGACGAGGATCGCCAGCGCTATCTCGAGAAGGAGATCGATCGCGAACTCATCCAGGTCCGCTGGGCGCCGCGGGTCAACGTCTCGGCGCTGACAGGCCGCCACGTCCAGAAGCTGGTCCCGGCGCTGGACGAGGCCCTCGCGGGCTGGGAGACACGGGTGCCCACGTCGCGACTGAACTCCTTCCTCTCCGAGCTGGTCGCGGCGCATCCGCACCCGCTGCGCGGCGGCAAGCAGCCGCGCATCCTTTTCGGCACACAGGGCGGCACCCGTCCGCCCACCTTCGTGCTCTTCACCACCGGCTTCCTCGAGGCCGGCTACCGGCGCTTCATCGAGCGGCGCCTGCGCGAAGAGTTCGGCTTCGCCGGTACGCCGATCCGCATCAACCTGCGCATCCGCGAGAAGCGCCGCCGCTGACCTGGATGGGAGTGAGTCATGCCCCTCGGATAGGCTCTTTCGGTTCCCGTAAGCCAGGTTCCCTGGGACTACGGGGCGGCGGGCTGTAGCGCAGCTTGGTAGCGCACTTGACTGGGGGTCAAGGGGTCGCAGGTTCAAATCCTGTCAGCCCGACAAGAGTCTTCACACGTCAGAGGCCGGCTTCTCAACTCGAGGAGCCGGCCTCGACTGTCGTCGGAGGTGGAGTGGGGACCATTCTGGGGACCATTCCGCTCGAACACGTGACCTAGGACGGCCGCTTCGGACCTTCGAGAGCGGTGACGTGCGGGGCTCGACGTCGAGTCGCTTCCTCGAGGTCGGGGTCAGGCCGAGGGGGTCGAGCATCCGTCCGATCTCAGCGTCAAGAGCTCTGAGCTCCTTCCAGGCGGCGAGGTTACCGGCCATGATCTCGGCTCGGAGTTAGACCCGTTCCTCGAGGGACTCCCGGAGCATGGCGACGAGGATGAGGTCGACAGGAAGCCACCACGGAGGCGGGTCGGAGACGAGAGCGTCGAAGGTTGCGAGGGAGGCGTCCCAGGGTGGGGGAGTCCGCTCGGCAAGCGTGACCGCAGCGCGCGCTGGATCGGTGGCCAGCATCAACTCTGCTGCAGGGGTGACCACTCTGTAGGTAGTCACTGCCGATTCTTCAAAATTGATGTCGCAAGGCCAGCACAGCTTTGCGAAGTGGGGGAATTTATCCACTTTACCCAGTTACGGATCAGCAAAGAGATTGAATACTCCCCACTTCCCCAATAAACTATGCCCAGAGAAGTTCCATGCTGAGTCTGGAGGTAGCGAATGTTTGCACTCGTCGTGCTTGCTTTTCTCGTGACCTTCGGCTTGGTCTGGACCGGTAGACGCAAGCCAGCAATCGCGCTGGCAATCGTTTTGCAGTTTGCCTGTGTTGGCCTCTACTTCTCCCACTCCTACCAAGTGAATTGGCCATGGTGAGCTGGTCATGGTGATCGAACCTTCAAAGTCCACTTCGGAATCGGTCACAGTTGATAAAGCTCCGAGCCCAAAGTTTACTGCGCTCTTTCGCGACAGCGAGAGTTTCCAGATGCTCTCCGACACTCGCGCACTAGATCTCGCCCGGGGGTTGAACTACGTAGGACTGGTTGTACCGCTATTGGTGGTCTTGTCGGCCATCGTCACACAGGTAGTGACTGGAGAGCTTCCATGCGCACATTGCAATCTAGAGCGATTGGCCTACTTTACGATCGCCCTCGGACCGGCACTTAACCTCAGGTTCGGAATTCGGCCCAGCCACTACGGAATCAGTCTCGCGGGCGCCATGTTCCTCGGAACCGTTTCGATAGACATGATGGTTCGCATCGCGGAAGAAATCGGTCCGGCCGGGTATGGACCTGTTGTTTTGGGACTTCACGTCAATAGTTGGTCATTGATTATCTCCATTGTCGCGGGGGTTGGCGTGGTGGTGATGCTTTTGTGGGAACGACAATTTGATCTAGCTCGCCCCCACCAGACGACTCTTGGACGGCCCACCGGCTTGCTTCTCTTGCTCGCTTTGATCTTTGTAATGGCAGTCGTTGTGCTTGCACTAATCTCAGCCATTTTTGAGTGCGGACCTGGTATTTGCCCCGACGTTGCGCCAGACACCTACCCTTATTGGCCCTTCTAGCGGAAAGCCGGTAGGCCGATGTGAGCGCTCCACGTCATCGGAGTACTCGCCCCGGGTGACCATCCACATTCTTGTGAACTACTCGGGGGCTGCGTAGGGAGCGCCGATCGATGGCCACCAGGGACGAGGGTTAACGATGTCCCGGGACACGGGTTAACTAGTTCCTGAACCATGGCACTTTCAGCCCGACATACGTATTCAAACGTCAGGGGCCGACTCCGCGCCGTCGGGAGCCGGCCTCGACTGTTGTCGGAGGTGAACTGAGGACCATTCCGCTCGACCACGTGACCTAGGACGGCCGCTTCGGACCCTCGAGAGCGGTGACGAGCGAGGCTTGGCCTCGACGTCGAGACGGTTCCTCGAGGTCGGAGTAAGGCCGAGGGAGTCGAGCATCCGTCCGACCTCAGCGTCGTTAGCACTGAGCGCCTTCGAGGGTCAATCGCAATGGTCATGGCCTTCTCTCACGATCTCGGGGTGGGATTGCGGGCGTGCTCCTGGGTGCAAGACCGGGCGCTCGCGCTGATGGGAAGTAATCCTCGTATCGGCTGAGAGTCCTGCCCGCTCGCTGGAGTCTCCTGGTGATCGTCACTGTATCAGGCACGTGACCCGGGGGATTGACCCAGGAACGGTGAGACTGGTAGATGTTGGCGATGCGTTCCCTTATGCGACCTGTCTTGACTGTGGCTGCTTGCGTTGCCCTCACCCTCCCGCTGGTGGTGGCGTATCCGGCTCAGGCCGCGACATACAGCCCCTTGAGCGAGCGCGGCTTGACGGCCTCCTCACTCGGTGCCGGAGATGTCCCGCGATGGATGTCTCGCGGGACCAGGCCGGAGGCGCGGCAAACATTCCTCAAGGGCAGCCTTGCAGGTGCGCCCGCATTGTGTGTGGATCAAAGTGGCGAGTCTGTCCAAGGGAGGCAGGCGCGCCAGGAGATGGCTTCGACAGTTGCCACGCGGACCAGCAAGGAGATCGGGTCCTACATCTACCAGTACCGCACACGCGAGGCGGCAGTGCGCGCGTGGAACCAGCTGAACTCGCTTGTGGTGCAATGCGAGGGACGGGTAGAGGTCGATGTGGCGGGTGACGGGATTGCCACCAGAATGGTGATCAACACCCAGGTGAACCAGACCCAGTCCCTCTTCGGCACGTCGGGTCTCACGCTGTTCCTCGATTACGACATTGTTATCGATGCCTTTGACACGGAATTCGCCTTTGTCGGTGACTCCTACGTCAGCTACTACCTGGCCGGCACGTCCATCGTCGGTGTTGGGTTCTCCTCTGGTGAGGGATCTCGGGGCGTCGGTCGGATTACTCGGGAATTCGTCGACACCATGTCGATCGTGATCGCGCAGCGGGTGGAGCGCCGGTCCCTCCGCTGAGCAAGGCGATCTTCGAGGGGCCGCGCAACGTGGTTGAGCCTCGGCAGTGAGGTGCTCGGCGCCGAGGATCAGCGTTCTGGATGCTCGGATTCTCTCGGCGCGGAAGCATCCGCGGCTGCCTGTAGGTTTCCTCAGGTTGCGTTCGCTTCATGCCGCCGTTCTGTCTACTTTCCTCATCGGTGCCCGGCAACATCCCCAGGCTGATGACGCAAGGAGAACCCATGGAGCGGCACCACCGAGACGTGGGGGCCTTGCATGGCACGGCCTTGGCAGGCGCGGCCGTCGCGAACGGCTTCATGGGCTCGTCGGTCCCTTGGGCGAGGACTCGCTAAGGTCTGCGCGACGAGCGCTAGGCCCAACCCCCTGCCCCAGCACCTGTTCACCTGACAGCCTCTTTCGCGAAACGGACCGGATATGACGACACCCGAAGCCAGCACGGCCATGGTGAATTCCCCGGATCCGTTGCGCTGGAAGACCCTGACAGTCGTGGGCATCGTCGCGCTGATGGTGGTCTTGGACGGCACGGTCATCAACATCGCCCTCCCGTCCATTCAAGAGGACCTCGGGCTCAGCGATGCTGGCCGACAGTGGGTTGTCACCGCTTACGCGTTGACCTTCGGTGGCCTGCTGCTGCTGGGCGGACGCATCGGAGACTTCTTCGGCCGTAAGCGATCGCTCTTCATCGGCCTTGCCGGATTCGCGACTGCCTCGGCGATCGGCGGGCTGGCCCCGAATCCGGAAATCCTGATCATGGCGCGGGGTGCCGGGGGTGCGTTCGCCGCTCTCTTGGCGCCGGTGACCCTCTCCATCATCGCCGTGACCTTTACGGAGATCAAAGAACGCACCAAGGCCTTCGCCATCTACTCGTCCATCTCGGCCGGTGGCGGGGCAGTGGGCCTCGTTATCGGTGGCATGCTCACCGAGTTTGTGTCGTGGCGTTGGTGCCTGTGGATCAACGTCCCTATCGCCATCATCGCCATACTGCTCACGACCCGCTGGGTGCGGGAATCGCGCGTACCTGGCAAGGTGAAGTACGACATCGCTGGAGCTGTCGTCAGCACGTCCGGTCTGATCCTGCTGGTCTTTGGCATCTCCGAAGCCGCTGTGGTGGGTTGGGTCGACCCCCGGACAGTCATTCCGACTCTTGTGGCGCTGGTTCTGCTGTCAGCCTTCATCTTCATCGAGCAGCGTACGAAGAATCCTCTCCTGCCCATGCGCGTGCTCAGTAACCGCAGTCGGGCGGGTGCCTATCTTGCGGCGTTCTTTAGCGGGGGCGCGCTCTTCGCGACGTTCCTGTTCATCTCGTACTACCTGCAAGCCGTGCTGGGCTACTCCCCGTTGGGCGCCGGACTTCTGGGACTGCCGTTCTCGGCCGGGGTGGTCGCCAGCACCTTCGTGGCGAATCGACTTCTGCCGAAACTCGGTCCGCGCTGGGTGACCACGATCGGCTTCATCCTGGCGACCGTCGGAACAATCGGCTTGACGCAGATCGGAGCAACGAGCAGCTACTGGTTCGACGTGCTGCCGTGGCTGCTGATCATGAGCGTGGGTATGGGACTGATCTTCGTTCCCCTCACGGTGACCTCCGTCTATGGGGTTCAAGCCCAGGACACCGGCGTGGCATCGGCCGTGGTCAACATGAGCCAGCAAATCGGTGGATCCATTGGAGTCGCCCTGCTCAACACTCTGGCAGCCGCCGCGACGATCCAGGTGGCATCTCAGAGTGGCGAATCGAGCACATCGCCAGATGCGTTGGTGGTGGGTTACGCAACCGCCTTCGCCTGGGCGGCAGCGCTGCTCATCGTGGGCGGACTGCTGTGGTTCATTTTGGTGCGAGTCCGCCTGTCTGATCTCGCCCCTCCGGCGCCCTCGTCGGACGTGCCCAGCGGTAGCGCGGCCTGATGCACGGTCAGTCCCCGGCTCGAACCTCGCTGGCCAACGCCTTCGGTCCGGACGCATTGCAGGCGGCGGCCGCCGTGGCGGTGGAGCGTCTTGATGAGTATCTCCGAGAGGAATCAGTCGCGGGTGTGACTTTGATTCCACCGCACGAGCTTCTCGTCCGAGCGCGCGAACTGATGCGCACAGATGTGGGGGATGGCAGTTTCGAGCCTGAGCGATTCCGCGACATCATTGATCTGTACCTGCTGACGGCGATCCACTTGCGCTCCCGCGGATACATGGGGCGGCAATTCTCGTCGGTGCTTCCGGCAACGAGTGTGTTCGACATGGTCTTGGCGATGGCGCCTCAGCCGGCGTCGTTCTATGAAGCAGGTCAATTGGCTAACGTCGCCGACAAGATCATTGCTGATGAGTTTGGCAAGTTCCTTGGCTGGGCGCCGGGCACCTTCGACATGATCTCGACCAGCGGGGGTGCACTTGCCAACCTCACCGCGATGCTGGCGGCGCGCAACACGTACGCGCCGAACTCCTGGTCGCAGGGGATCGAAAGACCGATCGGCCGTCGGCTTGCCATCGCTGTCAGCGAAGATGCGCACTACAGTGTCACTCGCGCAGCAGGCATCATGGGTATCGGTGACGCGTCCGTTGTCCTCCTGCCGCTGAACTCTCGCCGGCAGATTGACATCGGGGGAGCGATTCAAGCGCTAGAAGCCGCCAGATACCAGGGGTTGGACGTCTTCTGCATCGTGGCATCGGCGGGCACTACGTCGGTCGGCGCCATCGATCCGCTGAGGGAATTGGCGCAGTATGCCCGCTCGCAGGGCATCTGGCTTCACGTGGATGGGGCCCACGGTGGTGCGATGCTCGTCTCGGACGCCCTGCGTCCGCGGCTGGACGGTATCGAGCTGGCGGATTCATTCTGTCTCGACGCACACAAGACCCTGTTTGTCCCGGCAGCCTGCACGTTGCTCTTTTACCGGGATTCGCACGCCTCAAGGCGTGCCTTCGTGCAGGAGGCAAGCTATGTCTTTGATCACCCCGAAGAAGAGATGGCGCTCTTCGAGAGCGGATCGAAGAACTTCGAATGCACGAAGCGTCCGTCCATTCTCGAGCTCTGGATGGTGTGGGCCATGTACGGGCCTGAGGTTCTTGCTACCAAGCTCGAGTATCTCGTCGAGTTGACCTGGCAGGCACATTGCTACTTCGACAGTCAGCCAGACTTCAGAAGCGTGACTGCTCCAGAGATGAACATCCTGTGCTTCGAGTATCTGGCGCCGGGGGTGCCGCCTGCGGCCCTCGGGGCTCTGCACATCGCCATTCGCGATCGCATGCGTGCCGATGGCCGGTACCTCATCACGAAGGTAGATGTCGGTTATCAGCCGGTCTTGCGGGTGGTGTTCATGAACCACGAATTGCGTCTGCGCGACGTCGAGGCGTTGGCCGACGAGATCCGAGCCGTTGCAATGGACATACTGGCGGGGTCTCCGGCGTGAGGTGGGCCAAGCGCTTGCGACTCCGCTCGGATTCCGGATCGGAGCTCGCCACACGGGATCTCGTGAGGCGAGCGATCCCGGAGTCGAGCATGTCCCCGAGGTCCATCGCTGACGTCCTCGCGATGCCGAGCTACCTGAGCGTTCTTCACCGGATCGAGTCTGAGGCTGGGCGGCCCTTTGAGTCCCTCCCGCTGGGAGTCCAGGATGCGCTGACCTTGCGGCGGCTGGAGCAGCAGGTCAACACGATCAGGCTCAACCCCCTGTGGCGGGATCGTCTCGATGCGGCCGGGGTTCCTCGCCGCATCGCCTCGTGGGCTGACTGGCAATCCGTTCCCGTGACCGACAAGGACACGTTTTCGGCGATGTTCACAGGGGAACGCCAGGGCATGGTGGTGCCCATTTCGGCGGGGGGCTTCGAAGTGGTGGCGAGCGGGGGAACGAGCTCTGGTCGGCCGTCGGAGACCGTCTATGACCTTGGGGAACTGCGCGATACGTACCTGTGGGCAGGAAGGTTCATCGGAAAGCACATGCTGCCCCGCAATATGGGGCCCGAAAGGCCGCGATGGCTCGCTACGACTTTGGCGGACTATCAGATGTGGAGCAGCGGGACCATGGTGGGAGGTGTCCTGCAGTACGCGCCAGACGTGAACTACATCGGGGCTGGTCCCATGAGCGCGGAAGTCTTCCACCACATGATGAGTTATGAAGGCCCGAAGGCCATCATGGGGATCAGCCAGAGCATCGCCTACCTGGTAGTCCTGGGCCGCGGCTTGGAGGAGAGCGCCAGGGAGAGCCTCCGGATCGCCATGTATGGAAGTGGCCAACTGACCAAGAAGGCGCGTGCCGATCTCGTAGAGATGTATCCGAATG